>CACLIZ010000005.1 GCA_902607115.1 uncultured Pelagibacteraceae bacterium
GGCATATATCATTTTTTATTTCATAAAATAAAAAATTATAATTTAAATATAGCTGAGATTGGTTGTTATAAAAATGAGGGAATGAAAATGTTTAGAGAATATTTTAAAAATTCTAATTTATACGGATATGATATTGGACAAAAATATATTGACTCAGCAAAAAAAGATGATTTAAAAAATACTTTTTACTTTTTGATGGATGTTAACAGCGATGAAAATATTCAAAACGGTTTGTCCAAATGTCCAGAAAAATTTGATATAATTATAGACGACAGCTCTCATATATTTGATCATCAAATTAAAATAATAAGAAACTCTGTATTTTTTTTAAAAGATGGTGCTTATTTAATAATAGAGGATATTTTCAATAATAGAAAAGAACATAGTGAGAAAAAATATTTTCAAAGTTTATCAAACATTAAAAAATATTTTTCAGAAATATATTTTGTACAAAGTAAACATTTAAATAATTTTTCACCGTTATATGATAATGATAAAATATTAGTTCTTGTAAGAAACGACGTGAATTAAGATATGTTTTTTGGATCTGGCATTCCAACTTTATTATATCCAGCATCCACATAATGAATTTCACCAGTTACTCCACCTGCGAGATCGCTTAATAGGTATAATGCAGAGTTTCCAACGTCATGAATATCAACATTTCTCTTTAAGAAAGAATGATCTTCATTCCATTTATATAGAAATTTTGCATCTCCAATAGCTGATGCAGCTAATGTTTTAATTGGCCCAGCACTTATTGCGTTTACTCTAATTTGTTTTGTACCCAAGTCTCTTGCTAAATATTTAACACTAGCTTCTAAAGCAGATTTGCAAACCCCCATGACATTATAATTTGGAATAGCTTTGTTAGACTCGTATGTAAGAGTAATCATACTACCATTTGGTTTCATTATTTTGGCCGCTTCTCTTGCAACTTCTGTGAATGAAAAACATGATATTAACATACTTCTTAAAAAATTTTCTCTTGTGGTATTTAGATATTCTCCTGAAAGTTCAGACTTATCCGAAAATGCAATAGCGTGAACAACAAAATCTATTTCACCTAAGCTAGATTTAACGTCTTCAAATAACTTGATAACGTCTTCTTTTTTTTCCACATCACAGCTAAATGTAACTTTTGAATTTAACTTTTCAGCTAATGGAACTACTCTTTTCTTTAAAGCATCTCCCAAATAAGTAAATGAAAGTTCTGCACCTGATTCTGCTAGTTTTTGAGAAATACCCCATGCAATAGATCTTTCATTGGCAACACCCATAATTAATCCTTTTTTGCCTTTCATTAAGCTCATAATTTAGACTTTCTCAAAAATTAAAGTTGCGTTAGTTCCCCCAAATCCAAAACTGTTAGACATTACAGCTTTTAACTCAACGTTTTTCTCAGTTTGAGTTAAAATTGGGAATTTTTTACCATCCTCATCCATAATATTAATATTTGCTGACCCTGTTATAAAATTATTTTTCATCATTATTAAGCTGTAAATAGCTTCATGCACTGATGCAGCTCCCAAAGGATGACCCGATAAAGATTTTGTAGAACTTATCTTTGGAACTTCACTTCCAAAAGTTTCACCTATAGCATTCAATTCAGTGATATCTCCTACTGGAGTTGAGGTTCCATGTGTATTTATATAATCAATTTTATTTTTAGATGTTGCAAGTGCCATCTTCATACATCTAACAGCCCCTTCTCCAGATGGAGCTACCATGTCGTGGCCATCAGAACTTGCACCATATCCAGTTAATTCTGCATATATTTTTGCACCTCTGGCTTTTGCGTGTTCATATTCTTCAAGCACTAAAACTCCTCCACCTCCAGCTATCACAAAACCATCTCGTGTTTTATCATAAGCTCTTGATGCTGTTTCAGGTGTATCATTATATTTGGATGATAATGCAGTCATGGCATCAAACATGGCTGTCATCGCCCAATGTAACTCTTCACTTCCTCCAGCGAAAACAATATCTTGTTTTCCCATTTGGATTAGTTCCATAGAATTTCCAATGCAGTGTCCGCTAGTTGCACATGCAGAGCTCATTGTATAATTAGTTCCTTTAATTTTAAAAGGAACAGCAAGTGTTGCTGATGCTGTACTTGCCATAGTTCTTGGAACAATAAATGGTCCCATTAATTTTGGAGTTTTAGCTCTAGTTTTATCAGCTGCTAAAATTACATTTTCAATTGAAGGACCTCCTGATCCCATAACAATTCCTGTTTTAAAATTGCTAATATCTTTTTCTTCCAATCCAGAATCTTCAATTGCCTCTTTCATTGCTATATAATTGTAAGCTGACCCTGAACCCATAAATCTAATTGTTTTTCTATCGATATGATCTTCAAGTTTTATATTTGGTTTGCCATGAATATGACTCTTAAGATTATGTTCTTTATACTCTTCAGAATAAGAAATTCCTGATTTTGAATTTAGTAGAGACTGATGAACTTCTTCTTGATTGTTTCCTAAACATGAAATAATTCCTAATCCAGTTACCACAACTCTTCTCATTATTTAAATAATCCTACTTTTAAGTTTTCTGCTGAATATATTTTTTTTCCATCCGCTGACAAAATTCCATCAGCTAGTCCAACAGCAGTTCCTTCTTTAATCAAAACTCTTTTCATATCTATTTCATATGTAGCAATTTTTGCCGATTTTAATACTTCACCAGTAAATTTTACAGCATTTACTCCCAAAGCCCTACCTTTTCCTGGTTTTCCTAGCCAACCAAGATAAAAACCAACTAACTGCCACATCGCATCTAAACCTAAACAACCAGGCATCACTGGATCTTCTTTAAAGTGGCAATTAAAAAACCACAAATCGTCTTTAATATCTAATTCAGCTTTAATTATACCTTTCTTATAAGTTCCGCCATTTTCACTAATTTCTGTAATTCTGTCAAACATCAACATTGGCGGAAGTGGAAGTTTTGCATTTCCTGACCCAAATAAATCCCCTTCTCCACAATTAATTAGCTCATCATAAGTGTAGGAATTTTTTTTCATTAAATTGTAACCTTAATACTTGATTTCATTAAAATATAATATTACTATAGTTTAGAATTATTATAAAGTATGACAAATTCAGAAGCAATATATATTGAAAAACTTAGAAATTCGGGTCTAAGACCTACAAAACAAAGAATAAGAATTTGCGAAGTATTATTTAATAGAGAAAAGACTTTTCATTTTTCAATAAATGATCTTATGAAAATAATTCAAACAAAAACTAATGAAAAAATATCTTTAGCAACTGCTTACAATACAGTTCATGCATTTAAAAAAAAAGGATATCTAAAAGAAATTAATATTGGAAACGAAATATCTTATTTTGATACTAATACGCAGTCGCATCATCATTTTTATGACAATCAAACAAAAGAATTAGTTGATATTAATTCAGGTGATGTAGAAATTAAAAAAATTCCAACACCTCCTAATGGAAAAAAAATAATAGACGCCGAGATTACTTTTAAAATTTCAAAAGAATAACTAGTTTATAATCATTCTAAACTACTTGACATTCAGTTATAGAGATCTTATATTTTATTTAAATCAAAGGAGAAATTATGAGCGGAGAAGTAAATAGAGATATAAGTAAATGCCCTTTTCATGGTGAAGGAATACCTCAAAAACATCCTTCAGGAAAAGGTCAAACAAACAGAGATTGGTGGCCAAATAACCTAAATCTTAAAATTTTAAGTCAACATTCATCCATGGTTAATCCAATGGATAGAAAATTTAATTATAAAAAAGAATTTAAAAAACTTAACTTCAAAGCTCTAAAAAAAGATCTACATAAGTTAATGACAAAATCACAAAATTGGTGGCCAGCAGATTATGGTCACTATGGACCATTATTTATTCGACTTGCTTGGCATGCGGCAGGAACATATAGAACTGGAGATGGCAGAGGTGGGGCAGGAACTGGAAATCAAAGATTTGCACCAATTAATAGTTGGCCAGATAACGTTAACTTAGATAAGGCAAGATTACTTCTTTGGCCGATTAAAAAAAAATATGGAAGAAGAATTTCATGGGCAGATTTATTTATACTTGTTGGAAATGTTGCTTTAGAATCCATGGGTTTTAAAACATTTGGTTTTGGTGGTGGAAGAGAAGATATTTGGGAACCAGAAGAGGATATTTATTGGGGTTCTGAAAAAGTGTGGCTAGATAACAAAAGATATAATTCAAAAAGAGAATTAGAAAATCCACTTGGTGCAGTTCAAATGGGTTTAATATATGTAAATCCACAGGGACCAGATGGAAATCCAGACCCGTTATTAGCGGCAAGAGATATTAGAGAAACATTTGGAAGAATGGCAATGAATGATTACGAAATCGTTGCATTAGTTGCTGGAGGTCATACCTTTGGAAAATCGCATGGTGCAGCCCCAGAGTCTCACAAAGGTCTTGAACCAGAAGGATCTAAATTACAAGATCAATCCACAGGATGGAATAGTAATTATAAAAGTGGACTTGGCGCAGATACAATAAGTAGTGGTATTGAAGGCGCTTGGACTTCAAATCCGATCAAATGGGATATGGGTTATTTTGATAATCTTTTTGGTTATGAGTGGGAGTTGACAAAAAGTCCAGCTGGTGCACATCAATGGAAACCTGTTGAAAATGGTCATGCTCCTAATATGACACCAGATGCACATATTAAAGGCAAAAAAAACCTTCCTATGATGCAAACAACAGACTTATCGATGAGATTTGATCCTGAGTTTGGAAGAATTTCAAAAAACTTTCATAACAACCCAGATGAGTTTGCCGATGCTTTTGCTCGTGCTTGGTTTAAGCTAACGCACAGAGATATGGGTCCTAAAATAAATTATTTAGGAAAAGACGTACCAAAAGAAGATTTAATTTGGCAGGATCCAGTTCCTAAAAATAAATCTAAACTTAAAAATAAAGATATTGAAACTCTTAAATTAAAAATTTCCAATTCAGGACTTTCAGTATCTCAATTAGTATCCACAGCTTGGGCTTCTGCTTCTACATTTAGAGCATCAGATAAAAGAGGTGGAGCTAATGGAGCACGTGTAAGACTATCACCACAAAAGGATTGGAAAGTAAATAATCCATCTCAACTATCCAAAGCAATTAAGGTTTATGAGAAAATTCAAAAAAAATTTAACTCTAAGAAGAAATACGTTTCTTTAGCAGACCTAATTGTACTTGGAGGAAATGTTGGTATAGAAAAAGCTGCGAAAGATGCAGGAAAAAAAATAAAATTATCTTTTTCATCTGGACGAGGAGATGCTTCCCAAGACCAAACTGATATACATTCTTTTGGACTCTTAGAGCCACAAGCTGACGGTTTCAGAAACTATGCAAATTCTGAATGTGCTACGCAAGCAGAAGAATTGCTAATTGATAAAGCTCAACTAATGCAATTGACTGGTCCAGAAATGACAGTTTTAGTTGGTGGAATGAGAGTTCTTGGAACAAACTTTGATGGCTCGAAGCATGGTGTATTTACAAAAAGATCTGGAAAATTAACAAATGATTTCTTTGTTAATCTGCTAGATATGGATGTTAAATGGAAAGAGACTTCTAGTAAAGAAGATCTGTTTAGTGGTGTTGATCGTAAATCAGGCAAAGCTCTGTGGACAGGAACAAGAGCAGATCTGATTTTTGGATCTAACTCACAACTAAGAGCTTTAGCAGAAGTGTATGCGACAGATGATGCATCTGATAAGTTTGTTAATGACTTTACAGCAGCATGGACTAAAGTTATGAATGCAGATCGATTTGAATTATAATAATAAACAAGGAAAAACTTATGGCGGAAGTGAGTTTTGAAGATTTTTACAAAGTACCAGAGCTAAAATTTGATATCTTGAGACTTAGGAGAGATCTAGATAAAGTTTTAGAGAGAAAAAAATTTAAATCTCCTGGTGTAACTCACTTTGGAGCCATCTCACTTAATAGAGTTCCAAATGACGAAAGTTCAGTAGATGGTAATAATGTACGAGGTAAATATTGGACAATTGCCGACGAAACGGGAAAAGAAGTCTCAAGAGATATTGACATAGATGAGTCAAAATATACAGAACTAGTTCCTGATTTTGAAGATACTTATTTTAAAGAAGTTTACGAGATATTAAAAAGCAAGTTTAAACTTGGAAGAGTTAGATTATTATTAAAAGAACCTAGATCTACTTTAAGTTGGCATAAAGACCCAGAACCTAGATTACACATACCAATCGTAACAAATAAGGGGTGTATGATGGTTATAGAAAATGTTGCTAAACATATGCCTGCAGATGGCACAGTAACAATCACTAACAATAAGAAATTTCACAACTTTTTTAATGGTGGTGAGCAAGCTAGAGTACATTTAGTTGCTTGTGTTTTAGAAGATCCTTTTAACTAGTTAGGTAGTTTTCCCCAAAATTTATCAAACAGTATCCATCCTGAAATATTTTTAATAGATGTTTTACACCAGTTTTTTTTGCATTTATTAAGTAAAATAAGTTTACCTTTTTCAGCAATTGCAATTGGTTCAGAATATTTTGTTGGTTTAGAAAAAATAAATTGGTTTTTAATTAGAATTACGGATGAAGATTTTTTTAATTGTGAAGTATGTATCCATCCACTATTATGTTTATGGTCAATTATTCTTCTGAAATTCTCTTTTTTATCAATTACTTTTATTGGTAAATTTTTCTTTAAATATATATATTTGATTGGATATTCAAAACTTGGCCCATACCTTACGTTGACTTTACTGTTTTTTAACATAACAAATTCGTCTGCAAAAGTTAAGTTTAGTGGAAAAATTAATAAAAAATAAATAATAAAAGCAATTATAAATCGCATATACATTTTTTAATTTTTTTAAATTTAACAATTCTTTGTTTTAGATTTAGAGTATTTAAAATTAATATGGAATTAGTTAAATTATTTTTAGAGCCTATAATTATTTTTATAATTTCATTTGCTTGCAAAGATCCTACGATGTTTGCCGTTGTTCCAAGAATTCCTTCTTGGTCACAATTTAAAATTTCATCAGAAGGTTTTTCTTGATAAAAACATTTTAAACATGCACTTTTATTATTATTAAAATTAAATACAAAGATATGACCATCAAATTTACTAATTGCTCCAACAACTAATTTTTTTTTATATTTAATTGATTTTTCATTTAATAAAAACTTTGTTTTAAAATTATCTGATGCATCAACAATAATCTGATATTTAGAAATTAACTTATTTATATTTTTATTATCAATTCTATTTTTAAAAATATTTACTTTGGTTAATGGATTAATTTTTTTTAATTTTTTTTTTAATATATCAACTTTATATTTGTTTAAATCACTTGTATCAAAAAGTGTCTGTCTATTTAGATTTGAAAGAGATATCTTATCATAATCAATTATTCCAATTTCACCTACCCCAGCCCTACATAACAAATCAGCAACAGGGCATCCTAATCCTCCCGCTCCAACAATAAACACTTTAGATGAAGTAATTTTTTTTTGACCTGTTATACCAATATTTTTAAGTACAATTTGTCGAGAATATCTATCTAGATAGATTTTATCTATTTTCATCATTTGCCCGTGGAACCAAAACCACCTTCGCCCCTAATTGTTTCGGGAAGATCTTCTACCTCCTCAAAGCTAGCTTTAATTATAGGCATTAATACCATTTGTGCTATTCTATCTTCATTTTTTACAATAAATTCTTCATTTCCAAAATTATAAAGAATTACTTTTATTTCTCCACGATAGTCACTATCAATTGTTCCCGGGGTATTTAAAACTGAAATATTATTTTTTACAGCTAGTCCGGACCTAGGTCTGATCTGCACTTCTGTGTTGTTAGGAATTGCTATAGATAAACCTGTTGGTATTAATTCAGATTTTTGAGGCAATATAGATATTGGTTTATTTATAAATGCCATGAGATCCATACCAGAAGATCCATCAGTTTTATAGCTAGGTAATTTAACTTTAGAATTTAGTTTTTTAATAAGGATTTTAACCATTTGCTTTTAGTTCGTTAGAAATTTTTTCTACTAACTTTTTAGCAATCATTTCTTTGGTGGTAATGGAAATATTTTCAATATTTGGTTTATTTCTTTGAAATATTTTAACTTCGTTATATTCACTATCAAACCCTATCTCTTTGTTTGAAACATCATTGGCAATTATCCAATCACAATTTTTTTCAACCAATTTTTTCATTGAATTTTTATCTAGATTACTTGTTTCAGCAGCAAAACCTATAACAAGCTTTGGTCTTAGTTTGTTATGTTTTGAAGTATAATCAAGAATATCTTTAGTTTTTACTATTTCTATTTTTTCAAATTTTTCTTTTTTAATTTTATCAATATTTATTTGTTTTGCTCTAAAATCACTAACTGCTGCTGTAAAAATTGCTACATCAACCGGAAGATTTTCAATTGTTTTTTCATACATTTCATCAGCGCTATTTACATTTAACATTCTTACACCATCCGGTGATTTTAAATTTGTTGGTCCAGAAATAAGAGTAGTTTCAAAACCATTTTTTTGAAGCTCTTCTGCTATTGCATAACCTTGTTTTCCCGAAGATCTATTTGTGATAAATCTAACTGGATCAATATATTCTCTTGTTGGTCCCGCAGTGATTAGTGCTTTAAAATTTTTATTTTCTTCTAATTCTTTAAAGTAACTATTGATTATTTTTGAAATTCCTAATGGATCAGAAAATTTTCCTTCTCCATATTCACCACATGCCATTTCTCCGATATCAGGACCAATTACTTTATAGCCAGCTCCAATAAGTTTTTTTAAATTTGTTTTTGTAATTTTATTTTCCCACATTCTCACGTTCATTGCTGGAGCAAGAAAAATCATTTTATCAGAAGCTAAAGCAACAGTAGTGGCCAAATCTTCAGCCAATCCATTACTTAATTGAGCTATTTTGTTTGCTGTAGCTGGTGCAAATAAAATTATATCAGCCCATCTAGATAAAGAAATATGATCCATTTCTGCTTCATTTTTAAAATCAAATAAATCAGTATAAACTTTTTCATTCGAGAGAGAGCTAATAGACAAAGGTGTTATAAACTCCTTACCACCTTCGGTAAGGATAGTTTTAATTTGACAACTACACTTCTTTAAAATTCTTATTAGTTCTAATGATTTGTAAGCAGCTATACCACCACAGATTACTAGCAAGATTTTTTTATTCTGCAAATTTTTCATTTTGGAATTAAAATACTATGATCGATAAAATTACAAGAAATAATAAACCAATAATACTTTGATTTTTAAATGAATTAAGTTCCATTTTTTTTTCATTTAATAATGAATAAGTATTTGAACTTTGTGGAATTTGTCCACTAGCCAGATAGGTTAAAGCTTGATTAGCTTTATCCATAACTTGTGGTAATTCAGGAAACTTTTTTAAAACTTCAGAAGTATTTTTTAAAATACTTCCTATTTCACTTATAGGATCTTTTGTTTTTTTAAGCCATTTTTCCAATACTGGTTGAGATATTTCCCAAATATTTGCATCTGGATCTAATCTTCTTGCCACTCCTTCAACAACAACCATAGTTTTTTGAAGAAGTAGTAATTGAGGTTGTGTCTGCATATTAAATTTTTCTGTGATATCGAATAATTGTTTTAACAATTTACCACCAGAAATATTTTTTACCGACTGACCAAATATTGGTTCTCCTATAGATCTTAAGGCTTGCGCTAGTTCTTCTATATTTACATTTTGAGGAACAAGACTAGCAGCAATATGAACTTCAGCAACTTTTTTATAGTCTCTCTTTATAAAACCGTATAAAATTTCTGCTAAAAATCTTCTATTCATTTTATCAATTCTTCCCATTATTCCAAAATCGATAAAAATTAATTGACCTTTGTTATCTACTAGTAAATTTCCTTGATGCATATCTGCATGAAAATATCCATCTCTAACAGCATGTCTTAGAAAGTGTTGAATTATATCTCTGGCCAATGATTTAACATTAATGCCAAGGGATTTGATTTTTTCAACCTCTCTAATTGAAATTGCATCAATCCAATCTAATGTTAGAACATTGTCACTTGTAAGCTTCCAATATATTTTTGGTATTTTTAAACCTACATCGTTAACTGCATTTTCATAAAATTCATTTGCCGCAGCAGCTTCAAACCTCAAATCCATTTCGTGGTTGGTAATTTCTTTTAACAAAAAAACTACTTCTACAAGTTTTAGTCTTTTTGTTTTCTTTAATAATGTCTCAATCATATACGCTAGCAGCATTAATGCCTCTATTTCATCATTGAAAATTTTTTTAATATTTGGTCTTAACACTTTAATTGCAACATCTTTTAAAACACCTTTATCTTTTACTTGTGCTTTGTGAACTTGAGCAATAGAAGCAGCAGCAATTGGTTCTGATATATTTATAAAATCTTTATAATTTTCAACTCCGACACCGTCTCTTATTTCATTTAAAGCAATTTCCTTCGGAAATGCTGGAACTTTATCTTGAAGAGTTTGTAATTGATCAGATAATTTTTCACTAATTATGTCTGGTCTAGTTGCTAAAAATTGGCCCAGTTTAATAAAAGTGATCCCCATAGATTCTATTGACCTACAGAGTCTTTCATCTTCGCTATAATTTTGGTTGAAATTTTTTTTACCAAATAAACCCAACAAATTAAAAAAAATTTTAATTAAAATAGGAATTTTGTAAATTTTTGAAATAATATCCAGAGCGTCCGATAGAGCTAGTTTTCTTCCAATTTTAAATAATGTTATTAATTTTTTTATCATTAAATTTTCCAACCGCTATGTAATGCTACGATTCCTCCATTTAAATTTATATACCCACACTTCTTAAATTTATTTTTTTTCATTAAGTTAACTAGTTCATCTTGATCAATAAATTCTTTTATACTTTTAACTAAATACTCATAAGGTTTTTTTTCTCCAACAACCAATTCACCAATAAATGGTATTAATTTTGAGTAATTATTATAGATAAAATCTAAATATTCGTTGTTAATTTTTGAAAATTCAAGGCAAAAGAATCTGCCACCTTTTTTTAATACTCTAAATGCTTCTGATAAACTTTTATTCAAATTTTTTGTATTTCTTAAACCAAAGCTAATTGCATAGTAGTCAAATTGAGAATCTTTAAATGGTAACTTCTCAGCTGGAGCAATTTTCCAAGAAATATTTTTGTAATTTTTAAGTTTATTTTTTCCTAATGAAATCATTTTTTTATTTGGATCAACACATTCTACTTTTGAATTGTTTTTTGTCGCCTCTATAAATAGTTTTGCAATATCACCAGTTCCACATGCAACATCTATTAATTTTTTGTTTGATTTAGGGTTCATTGAATATATCAATTGTTTTTTCCATGATTTATGAACTCCAAAAGACATTAAATTGTTCATTATGTCATATTTATCGTAGACTTTATTAAATACATCTGAAACTAAGTTTTTAGTATTTTGTAGTTTTTGTTGCATTTTTATTTTTTTATTTATTAATAATATAGTCTGATATGCCAGAATTACCAGAAGTTGAAGTAGTAAAACAGTCACTTCAAAAATACATACTGAACAAAAAATTATTAAACATTTTAGTTAAAAATAATAACTTAAGATATCCAGTACCAAAAAATATATCAAAAAAATTATCAAATTTAAAAATTTTAGAGATTAAAAGAATATCAAAATATATAATGCTCAAGTTTGAGGATGAATTATTTTTGTTACTTCATTTGGGTATGTCTGGAACTTTGCATTTAATTAGAAGTAAAGAAAATTTTCAAAATACCAATTTAAGTTTTTACCAAGTTAAAAATTTACCTAAAAAACATAATCATATATTTTTTTAATTTTAGAAATTTTTCAGTAATATTTAACGATCCAAGAAGATTTGGATTTATTAAATTAATTAAAGGATGCATTAATTTAAAAAATTATTTTAGTAAACTTGGGCCAGATCCATTTGAAGAAGATTTTAATTTTGAGTATATAAAAAAATATTTATTCAAAAAAAGTAAAAATATTAAAAATACCTTAATAGATCAGAAATTTATATCAGGTATTGGCAATATATATGCAAGTGAAATTTTAAATTATTCAAAAATAAATCCATTTAAATCTTCGAATAAAATAAAAAATAATGAAATAAAAAAAATTATTTATTACACAAAAAAAGTATTAAGTCTTGCTATTAAAAAAGGTGGAACAACAATTAACAATTTTCTGTCCGTTAAAGGAAGTAAAGGTTCTTATCAGAATGAATTTTATGCATATGATAGAGAAAACAAAAGTTGTAAAAATAAATTATGTTCAGGCACAGTTATTAAGGTAAATATATCAAACAGATCAACCTACATGTGCAATATTTGTCAAAAATAATTAAAAATTTAATTGACCATATAAAATAAGCAAGTTATACAGTCGCGCAAATGGCAAATACTAAATCAGCAATTAAAACAAATAGAAGGGTTCAAAGACAGACTATAGTTAATAAGTCTAGAAAAAGCAGATTTAGAAATGCAATTAAAAAAATTAACCTTCTAATTGAAAAAAAAGATAAAAAAGCTGCCCTTAGTTACCTACCAAAATTAAATTCTGAGTTGATGAAGATAGCTAAAACTGGAGTCATAAAAAAACAAAATGCTTCAAGAAATGTATCTAGAATTACTAAAAGAATTAACTCTCTTTAATTGAATCAACTTATTGTATCTAATTTAAAACCTTCACACTAAATCTGTAAAAAAAGTAAACAAATTTGATCTAATTATTATTTATAATTATTTACAACTTAAAATTTGTTTTCAAATAAAGATTCAATCTTAGATTTTATTTTTTTGAAAAAAAATTTTCAATTAGGGATTACATTTTTTTTTTAAAAGAAAAATTATCATATTGCATAAATGAACTTTTTCAGATTAAACAAAGTTCCGATGAAAAATTCATTAAATCAAAATTTAAATCAAAACGACCAAGAAGTTTTAAATTGGGAACTAGTTCAAGAAGACTTTAAAATAAAATTTGGAAAAGATGTTTTTGAAAGTTGGTTAAAAAAAATGGATTTATTAGAAACAAATTCAGATTATTTATTAATTTCAGTACCCACAAGATTCATAAGAGATTGGATTACCTCCAGATATCTTGACAATGTTATTCAAGTGATTAAATCTCATAAAAAAAAAATTAATAGAATAGAATTTAAAATAAAATCTATTTCTACCAACGAATCTAAAAAAAATAAATTAGATGAGAGCGATCAAAATAATGTGATAGATGCAAATGTGGCATTTATTAAAGATTCATTTATTCAATATAACAGAATTGACCCTAATAAAAATTTCAATAATTTTATCATTGGCCCAAGTAATAGTCTTGCTTATGAGGCATCAAGAAAAATTACAGATAATATTTCCAGCTACAATCCTTTATACTTATATTCTGGTGTTGGAATGGGAAAAACTCATTTATTAAATGCAATAGGATTAAAGCTTAAAACGACTAAAAAAGTTGTATTTATATCAGCTGAAAGATTTATGTATCATTTTGTGAAATCAATTAAATCAAATGAAATGATAAAATTTAAAGATTATTTTCGAAATACCGACGTATTACTTATTGACGACATTCAATTTATGAATGGTAAAGAAGCTTTGCAAGAAGAATTTTTTCATACTTTCACTACATTGTTGGACAGGGGCTCACAAATTGTTTTAACATCAGATAGACCTCCAAACAAACTGAGTAGAATTCAGGAGAGAATTAAATCTAGATTTTCAGGTGGTTTAGTTGTTGATATACAGAATCCAGATTTAGCCCTAAGAGCAGAAATAGTTAAAAACAAATTATCTGAAATAAGTTTTATTAATGGAAATAATGTTATTATTTCTGAAGAGATACAAAAATTTATATGTTCAGAAATAAAATCAAGTGTTAGAGAATTAGTAGGAGCTTTAAACAGAATTGTGTCTTTCTCCAGAATATATAATAGAGTTCCCAACCTTTCTGAAACAAGAATTATATTAAAGGATTTATTAAATATTTATGAAAACAAAGTAACTATAGACAATATCCAGACAAATGTTTGTAAGTATTTTAAAATAAGCAAAAATGAAATGCTTTCTTCTAGAAGATCTAGATATTTAGTAAGACCAAGGCAAACAGCGATATATTTAGCAAAAATGCTCACCTCAAAATCTTTGCCAGAAATTGGTAGATGTTTTTCAAATAGAGATCATACTACGGTTATACATTCAGTAAAAACAATAGAAAGACTTAGAAAAGAAGATAACGAATTAAATTTAAAAATAGATACTTTAAAGAACAAAATTTTATATAACAAAGAAGATGAAATTTAGTGTAAATCAAAAAGATTTGCAAAACTCATTGAATTATTGTCAGGGTGTTATTGAAAAGAGAAGTACGCTACCTATTTTATCCAATGTTTTGCTTGAAGCTAAAGATGCTAACCTTAAAATTACAGCAACAGATCTAGATTTAATTTTTATACAAAACATCTCAAATATCGAGATATTGGAAGAAGGTGAAACAACAACTTCTTGTTCAATAATGTACGATATAGTAAGAAAATTTAATAATGAAAAAAAGATTATTTTTAATTTAGTCAGTGAAAATAAAATAAATCTAGAGTCAGATAAATCTTCATTTAATTTAAACTGTCTTAAAGCTTCAGAATTTCCAGTAACTGAGGCAAATTTTAGAGAGAATGAGTTCTCACTAAATTCTAAAAAATTATTGAAACTACTTAATAAATGTAAATTTTCAGTTTCTAATGATGAAACTAGACATTATCTAAGTGGAATATTTTTACATTTAACTGATAACGAAGATAAAAAGTTTCTTACAGCAGTTGCAACAGATAGCCACAGAATGGCAATATCAAAAACTCTGCTATCAGATGAAATAAATTTTGAGCCAATAATCCTTCCTAAGAAAACAGTTTTTCAATTATCTTCTTTACTTGAAGATTATGATGGAGATGTAAAAATTTCTAACGTAAAATCTAAGATTAAATTTGAATTTAATAACACAATTTTAATGTCAAAATTAATTGATGGAAAGTTCCCCAATTATTTTCAAGTTATTCCTAAAGATAATCAGAAAAAATTAGAAATCGATTTAAAACTTTTCTTAACATCAGTTGATAGGGTTGCATCAGTTTCTTTAGATAAAAAAGATGGATTAAGAATGAACCTAGCAAACAATAATTTAAATTTATCGGTAAATAATAGTAATAGTGGAGATGGCAAAGAGAGTTTATCAGTTAGATTTGATCATGAATTGGATATTAGTTTTAATCCAAGATATCTAATTGATGTTGCATCAAATATGGATGGAAATAAAATAGAAATTTATTTGAAAGAGTCAGGCTTTCCAGCTCTAATAAAGGATCCTTCAGATTTTGATAGCATTTATGTTATAATGCCGATGAAAGGTTAACGAATTTTTTCTAATTCACTGTAGAGTACACTTTCAAGTTTTTTTAGAAATTCATCAGAGTCTAAGCCAGCAGGTATATGCTCAAGAACGCTAACTGTTATAGTTTTATTTGAATTTAATTTCCCAGATTTAGGCCAAACAATTCCAGAATTTAATGCAATAGGAACACATATAAAATTTAGTTTTTCATAAATTTTTGAAACTCCCTTTTTAAATGGTTGTTTATCATCTATTTGTGTCCTTGTTGCTTGTGGAAAAATTATTACGGGTCTTTTAGTATTATTAGTTATTGATATAATTTTCTCATAGAAACCTAAATTTTCCTTACTTATCTTATCCCTATCGATTGATATTGATCCAATTTTTTTTAAATGCCAACCAAATATTGGTATTTTTAGTAATTCTTTTTTCAAAATAAAAACTGGATAATTAAAAATTGCTTGCAAAAAGAAAGTCTCAAATAATGATTGATGAAGAGATGCAATAAAGAAATTAGAATTTTTCGGAATATTTTCTATTCCTTTAACCTCAACTTTGACAGATAAGAAAAAATTTAAACAAAATTTTATCCAGTATCCTAGTATTTTTCCTCCAACCAAAACAATTTTTTGAGGCAAAATTAATGCAGGTAGAAATATTATAAAGATAGAAATAACGCCGGTATAAAAAAAAATTTTGAAAATTATTTTTCTAATCATTAATTAAATAATATTCTGAAGAGTTTCTTTTTTTCTTATTCCAAAAACTCTTGATTTTTTAATTAAGATTTCTTTAGGACTTGTCCTTAAATTATAATTTGAACTTAAAACTTTCCCATATGCTCCTACGTCACAAATTACAATATTATCCCCCTCATTAAGTTTTTGATATGATTTAATAGATAAAAATTTGTCTGTAGTTTCACATATAGGACCTACGAATTCATGCCTTTTGGAAACTTTCTTTCTATTTTTGATTGACGGAATTATTCTATGAAAAGCTTTATATAGAGCAGGTCTCATAAAATCATTCATGCCAGCATCAACAATAATAAAATTTATCCTATTTGTTTTTTTTATATAAATAATCTTTGTTAATAAATAACCAGTATTTCCTATTATTGACCTTCCTGGTTCAAATATTATTTTAACTTTATTTTTTTTTACAAATTTATCTATTTGATTAGAATATTTTTTATAATTGAGTTTTTGATTATTTTCTCCATAATTTATACCCATTCCCCCACCTAGATCTATATACTTAAAATTAAATTTTGCTTTATCAATTATTTTTTGGATAGCTTTAAGCATTTTTAAATAAGGAATATGACTCGTTATCTGACTGCCTATATGAACACTTAGACATTTAATATTAAGATATTTTGACTTTTTATAGTGGTTAATTAATTCAATTATCTCTTTTTCTGTGAGACCAAATTTATTAATAGTTTTTCCAGTAGTAATTTCTTTAATTGTTTTAGCATCCACGTTTGGATTAAGTCTTATTCCAATATCAATAACTTTATTAATTTTTTTAGCGATCTTTAAAATTGTTTCTATCTCACTTTGAGATTCTGCATTAATTAAAAGTACTTTTTTTTTGACAGCAAACTCTATTTCTTGATAAGTTTTGCCTACACCTGAAAAAACTATTTTTTTAGGATCAATTTTGGATTTTAGGGCTGACATTAGTTCACCTTTGGACACAACATCTGCCCCTAGTCCTAATTTAGCAATTTCTTTCAATATTATCGTATTATTATTTGCTTTAACGGCAAAACAAATAAGTGGATCTACTTTTTTAAAATTTTTCTGAAATTTTAAAATATTTTCTTTTAATTGATTATATGAATAACAATATGTTGGTGTTCCAAATTTTTTTACAATTTTATCAACCGCTATTTTATCAATTAATAATTTATTGTTACTATAGAGCATCAAGAGTTTTTTTAATTTAAATAGTTAAATATTAACTATATCAGTTGTTCCATAGACTTTCATTTTAATCAACCCTGATTTTTCCTCATAAACTGGATCACTTTTTTTTCCACAAGAAAGAATTGGGGTCAAAAGAAATAAAATTATAATTATTTTTTTAAGCATTTTTGTATTTCTTTATCATTTTCTTTATGTTTTCAAAAGATGTTCCGCCATAGGATTTTTTTGAATTTATTGAATTTTTTAGATCAAAGATTTTAATCACATCTTCTTTTATACCAGGTTCAATTTGTTTTAGTTCTTTATAAGATAAATCTGAGAGATTTTTTTTATTTTTTTCACAGTAATTAACTATCTTTGCAGTAATTTGATATGACTTTCTAAAAGGATAATTTAGATTTTTTACTAGGTAATCTGCTAGATCAGTTGCTGTTATATATCCTATTTTTGCAAGATTTGACATTTCATTTTTATTTACTAAAAAATTTTTTAATACTTCATTTAATACTTTTATTGAGTCAGTTAAATTATCAAAAGTATCAAAAACAATTTTTTTGTCATCTTGTAGATCCTTGAAATAAGATAGAGGTAATCCCTTGAGTATTGTCATCATTGAAAATAAGTTACCATATGAATTGCTTACCTTTCCTCTTAAATATTCAAGGGGATCGGGATTCTTTTTTTGGGGCATAATTGAAGATCCAGTAACAATGTTGTCTTTTAAAGTAACGAGTCTAAAAGCATCTGAATTCCAAATTATAAATTCTTCAGCAAACCTAGATATATGCATTGCACATACTGATGAAGCAAACAGAAAGTCTAAAACAAAGTCTCTATCAGATACAGTATCGATAGAATTACTTGTTGGAACTTTAAAACCAAGTTTTTTAGTTGTAAAATTTCTATCTATATTAAACGATGTCCCAGATAATGCGCCTGAGCCTAAGGGGTTTTCTTTAAGGCTATTAAAATTATTTATTAATCTTTTTTTATCTCTGTTAAACATTTCGACATAAGCCAAAATATAATGAGCAAAAGAGATAGGTTGAGCATTTTTTAAATGAGTAAACCCTGGCATAACAGTATAAATATTTTTTTCTGCTATTTTTAAAATATTATTAATTGTTTGATCTAATAATTTAATTAATTTATTGTTTGAATTAATCATCCAAATTTTAAAATCAACTAATACCTGATCATTTCTTGATCTTGCTGTATGAATATAACCTGCATCTTCCCCAATTAATTCAAATAATTTTTTTTCTATACTCATGTGAATGTCTTCGTCTTTATAATCGAATACGTATTTTTTTTTAATAATCTGATTCTGAATTTTTTTTAGTCCCCAAATAATTTTATTTTTTATTTTAAAATTAATTATTTTTTGTCTATTAAGCATCTCCACATGAGCAATTGATGCAAGAATATCTTCTTTAAAAAGTCTTTTATCTATTTCAATTGAACTAGAAACTTTTTGAAAGATGCTAGATGTTTTGCTTTTAATTCTTGCCCCCCAAATAGATTTACTTTTTTTATCCATAGTAATTAATTATTTATAGTGTGTTATATATATTAATATTATAAATTATTACTTAAATAAAATGACTTTTTGCCTTGATACAATAATCATTCCTCCAGACAATGATAATGAAATTAAAAATGCAGTTATTCTTTTACATGGATATGGAGGTGATGGAAAAGATATAAGTTTATTGACACTAAATTGGAAAAGATTTCTTAAAAATACAGTGTTTTTATGTCCCAATGGCTATGAAAAATGTGAAATAAACCCCCAAGGTTTTCAATGGTTTGATTTATCAAAGGACGACGAAGAGTATATTTTAAAAAAGTCATTAGAGGCAGAAAATGAAATTAAAAAATTTATAGAAGAAGTAAAAAACAAATATAATATTAATAATAATAATATTGTATTAAGTGGTTTCAGCCAAGGATGCATGATGGCAATAAACACTGCGGTAACATCAGAAGAAGAGTTTAATTGTGTTGTAGGGTTTTCGGGAAAAATTATTAATAAAGATAATCTGCAATCTAGAATTAAAAACAAAAGTAAAATACTATTAGTTCATGGCGACAAAGATGAGATTGTAAACTCAAATTTTCTATTAGAAGCAAAAGATTTTTTTGAAAGAAATAAATTTAATATTCAAACAAAGTTAATTAACAACTCTGGACATCACATACCTATTGAGGGTTCGAGTTTAGCCTTAAGTTTTATAAAAAAAAATTTAGAATTATAATAAATACTTAATATTATATTTGTTATATTGATTTTAAAAATTTTATAAGTTAAAATTAAAAATGATTTTAAATGAAAGCATATCTTTGGAAAAATGTCCTGCGCTTGTATTAAATGCTGACTATAGACCTTTGAGTTATTATCCTTTATCATTATGGAGCTGGCAAGATTCCATTAAGTCAGTTTTTTTAAATAGAGTATCTATTGTAAATTATTATGACCGAGTAGTTAGAAGTCCCTCGTTTAGCATGAAGTTGCCAAGCGTGATTGCATTAAAAGATTATATTAAACCTTTAAGAAATCCCAATTTTACTAGATTTAACGTTTTTCTAAGAGATAAATTTTCATGTCAATATTGCGGTAGCAAAAATGAACTTACGTTTGATCATTTGTTACCAAGATCTAAAGGTGGCAAGACAAATTGGGAAAATGTTGTAACTGCCTGCTCAAATTGCAATGTACAAAAAGGTGGAAGACTATTAGAAAAATCAGGCATGAGGCTTGTAACTTTGCCCTTTGCACCAACAACTGAAGATCTTCACAAAAATGGAAAGAATTTTCCTCCAAATTTTTTACATGTAAGTTGGATGGATTATTTATATTGGGATGTTGAACTAGAAAATTAGTCTAGTATTTCTCTGAAATTTTTATAGCAATCTTTGATCCAGTTTTTATTATTCCATCAAGTATTCTATAAATCCCTTCTTTTGAAGCACCTTCTTCAAATGCAATATCTTTATGGTGTAGTTCATCTTCTCTAAATTTAATAATCTTTTTTTTGAGTTCAATTTCGTCATCACCAATTTCGTCAATTTGATTCTGATAATGTTTGTCAATTACTTCTTCAACTGAAGCTGTACAAAGCATTGCAGCTTTTTTTCCTAACAAAGTTGATCCAAATCCAATACTAATACCAAGAAGATCCCATAGCTTAAGAAACTTTGTTGGCTTGATGTTTCTTTTTTCTATCTGTTTTTCAAAATATTCTGAATGTTCTTCTTCATGAACTTTCATATTTTCAATAAGTTTCTTTAATTTCTCATCCTTATTAAAAGTACTTAAGGCCAAAAGTTGACCTTCATAAATTTTTATAGCACCCCTCTCACCTGCATGATCTACTCTAATAAATTCTTCTAACTTTTTTTTATTTGTTTTTTTCATAATAAAAATATCTAATAGTTATGGCAGCTAAAGCAATTGATATCAAAAAATTAATAGTCGCAAGTGACAAACCAAAAATTCTGAAATTAACATCTTTACAATTAGGTAAAAAGTTATTTAAACTTTGTAATAATTCTAATTTATTGATTGTATTTAAGCTATCATTTGTACAACCTGAAAATTCGGGAAAAATAGCATTTTCAATTCCTATGTGATATCCAGATATAAATAGACTGCCGACAAATGATATAATCAATAAACAAATCCATATTTTATTATTTGGAAAAAAAAATCCAAAAAAACAAATAATTATAGAAAAAATGTATGGAATTCTTTGATACATACATAATTTACATACTGGTACAGACAAAATATATTCAATATATAAAGCTGATAGGATAGAGAAAATACTAACAAGCATTATTATTGGATAAAATAAATTATTAATTTTATTAAACATATTACCCAAGAAAATTAAGTAAAAAATTATAAACTAGATAAGCTACAATTATAACTATAATTGCAAATATAATTGAGAGTGCAAATAATTTTTTTTCAATGATTTTTCGCATTGCTGGACCAAAATTTCCAATTAAAAACGCTATGATAAAAAATCTTAAACCTCTTGTAAAAAAAGAAATAAGTATGAAATAAAAAATATTAAAATTTACAAAGCCACTAGTAATGGTTAGCAGTTTAAATGGAACAGGTGTAAATCCAGCTATTGCAAGTAGTGTCATCCACGCAATTACTCCTCCTTGAGAAGCAACCTTATCTTTTAAGAAAGAAGTGTTGTCTACACCATAAAGTTCAAATATTTTAACTCCAACTTCATTAAAAAAAACATAACCAATTAAATAACCTAAAATTGCACCTAATACTGATCCTATAGTGGCTATAAAAGCAATTCTTGCCCAGTCTTTAGGTTTAGCAATTGTCATTGGTATAATAATTACATCTGGCGGGATTGGAAAAATAAAACTTTCTACAAATGAAATGCCACCTAAAAAGAACTTTGAGCTTTTATGTCCAGCAAGTTCAATAGTTTTATTGTAAAGTTTACGAAACATATTTCCTTTTATTATATTAATAATTTTTATACTATTAATAATTAATAAATGTTTTTATGGGCGAATGGCGGAACTGGTAGACGCGTTGGACTCAAAATCCAATGGTAGTAATACTGTGAGAGTTCGAGTCTCTCTTTGCCCACCAATGAATTATGGATTTTAAAAAATATAACAATTTAGTTGATTTGTTTTTTGAACAATACGAAAAACAATCTAAAGATAAAATTTTTTTATCAAGTTTGAAAGAACCAAAAAAAAACTTTTCATGGAATAATGTTAAGTTAATTATCGAACAACTTGCTAGTGAAATTTCAAAAATAATTCAAAATGGAGACAGATGTTTATTAATATCTGAAAATAGACCAGAATGGATGATTTCTGATTTATCCATAATGTTAGCGGGAGGAATTACCGTTCCAGCCTATACCACTTATGTTTCAAGAGACTATGAATATATAATTAATGATTGCTCACCAAGTATTGTAATTGTTTCTAATGATGAACAATTTAACAAAGTAAAGAGTATCTGTGAAAGAAATTCGTTTATTAAAAAAATTTTTTCTTTTGAAACATTAACAAATATTGATGTTAATAAGTATTTTAATGTTTCAAATTTAACCCAAAATATAAATAGTAATAAAAATATTAAATTAGAATCTAAAGCTCAAAGATCTGATCCTGCATGCATTATATATACATCAGGCACTCAAGGAAATCCAAAAGGAGTTATATTAAGTCATGGTGGAATATTGAGTAACTGTGAGGGAGGATACGAATTATTAAAACCTATTTTAGAAGAAGAAACGAGATTTTTAACATGGCTACCTCTATCCCATTCTTATGAACATGCTGTTCAATTTATTCAAATAGCAGTTGGCGCAAAAGTTTTTTATGCAGAGAGTATAGATAAGCTCATTAAGAATATGTCAGAATGTTCTCCGCATATCATGACAGCAGTTCCTAGATTTTACCAAAATCTATATCTGAAAATTAATGGGACTTTTAAAAAAGCTAAAGGGCTTAAAAAAAATTTAATTAATAATACTATAAATCTGGGAACCAAAAAATTAAGAAAAGAAAATATGTCTATTTCAGAAAAATTTGTAAATTTTCTTGTTGAAAAATTGGTTAGAAATAAAATCAAAAAACAATTTGGTGGTAGTTTAAAAACTTTTGTTTCTGGAGGAGGAGCGCTTGATGGTGAAATTGGTACTTTTTTAAATGCTATTGGGTTACCAACATTGCAAGGATATGGTCTAACTGAAACTTCTCCAGTTGTTAGTTGCAATCCAATAAATGATATAAGAATAGAGACAGTTGGGATACCATTTAAATGTAATAAAGTTAAATTAGCAGAGGATGGAGAAATATTAGTTAAAGGTGAAAATGTAATGTTGGGTTACTGGAACAATGATAATGAAACAAAAAAAGTATTAAAAGATGGTTGGCTATATACAGGAGACATAGGTAAATTCGAAAATAATTATTTAATAATTACAGATAGAAAAAAAGATATTTTGATTACACCAGGTGGAGACAACATTTCGCCTATAAAAGTAGAAAATATGTTAACTAGTTCTGAAATAATAGATCAAGCTATAGTTTATGGGGACAACAAACCTTATTTAGTTGCATTAATCATTTTAAATAAAGAATTTGAAATTGAAAAAGAAAATTTAGAAAAAGAAATAGAAAATATAAATAAAAATCTAACAAAAGTAGAAAAAATAAAAAAATACTTTGTAATTAAAGAAAATTTTACAATTGAAAATGGAATGATGACACCAACTTTAAAATTAAAAAGATTTAAAATTATTAACAAATATAAAAATGATTTTGAAAATTTATATTAAAAATAATCTTAAATTAATCGCTAATTACTTAACTTTTTTTATATTAAGTTAAAAATATAAAAAATTAATTTTTTTTTAAAATTTTTGAAAAAAATTAATGTTTGACATCACTAATCAAAAAAAATAAAAAAAGAGTATCAAACGAATCAATAATGATTCGTTAAATAAAAGGGAGCTAAAAATGGCTAAAAGAAGAAAAAAAGCTGCTAAAAAGAAAACTAAGAAAAAAGCTAAGAAAAAAGCAAGAAGAAGAAGAAGATAGTTTAGTATTCTTTTTAACTGATAACGCTTCTCATGGCGAATGCGTGGGAAGCGTTTTTTTTTATTCTATTGGTTCTGCTACAATCGCTCCATCTTCAATATCTACTGGTTCGACTGGGTTATTTTTAGTCTCAGATTTTTTTTCACTTTTAATTTTTTGAGCTTCTAGATTTCTTTTTAATGCTTTATCTAATTTTTTTTGTGTTTCCTCCATTGAATTTCCAAATACAATATTAAATTCAGAAAGAAGACGTTCGTAAGCTTTCTCAAATAATTGCCTTTCACTATAGGATTGATCTATCATTAGATCATCACCTTTGTTTAAATCTCGAACTACTTCAGCAAGTTCATAAATTTTTCCAGAGGAAATTTTAGCCTCATATTCTTGGGCTCTTCTACTCCACATGGATCTTTTTATTTTAGGTTTACCCTTTAAAATACTTATACATTTATTTACTTGATTTATCGTAGCCAATGGCCTTAGGTGAGATTGTTTATTTACAGGCACCATTCCAGTTGCTTTGTCTTTTTCAAACTTTAGCAGATAAGACTCAACTTCAATGCCACCTATATTAATTTTTTTAAATTCTGTTATTTGACCAACACCGTGTTTTGGATAAACAACATATTCCTTTATTTTGTAAATTTTTTTTTCAGTCTCTTGTTTCTTAATTTTTTTAATCTCTGGTTTTTGTTCATTAACTTTACTTATTCTAAGAGAGTCATTTTTAGATAGTTCGTTTTTATTCGATACTTTTTTTAACTTTGATTTTGTTTTTAAAACTTTACTTTTTTTTACTTTTTTTACCTTTGAAATAGTTTTTTTACTATGAATTGTTTTTTTTTTTATTTTTAATTTACTATTTTTTTTTTTATTAAAGGTTTTCTTTAAAATATTTTTCAAATTTATTTTCTTCATTTTTATATTTTTCGTTATCTACTGGTGGATCTTTTTTTTGAGAAATATTTGGCCATATCTCTGAATATTTTGTGTTTATTTCCAGCCATTTTTCATTTCCTGCATTTGTGTCTGGAACTATCGCATCTATAGGGCATTCAGGTTCACAAACGCCACAATCTATACACTCATCTGGTTTAATTACAAGCATATTTTTTCCTTCATAAAAACAATCAACAGGGCAAACTTCTACACAATCCATTAATTTACATTTGATACATTTATCATTAACTAGATAGGTCATAACCTTTTGTTTTTAATTCTTTCTTTAATATCACCAACTATTTTTTTGTCTAGATATAGTAAGCCAGACAATCTTCTCATTAAGTTTGCTTCATACATATCAGCATTTTCATCTGAATAAATTATACTCCACAGGGCCTCTAAAAGAATTATTTTTTTTTTATATTCTAAATTTTTTGCTTCTTTTGTAAATTCTAGGATTTGGTTAGAGTTTTTTTCATTATACTCTGCTTGTTTAATTATAGAGTCAATTTCACTGTTATTGGCTCCCAAATTAATTAAAGACTCTTTAATAATTTTTTTTTCCTTATCAGAATAATTTTCATCTATTTTTGCTGCATGTATTAATAAACTTGCAAGAGATATAATTGAAATACTATTTTTTTCTAAATCTTTTTCTTTTTTAAAAAATTTAAGCATTATTTTATATTTAGTTGAACTAATTTGCTGAAAGGACTATCATCAAAATTAACTTTATTTTTATTTTTTTTAAAGCTTTTTTTCATTGGAATATATTTAAAAAACACTTCATTATCTTTTTTGTAAGTTTTGTAACTCATATATTTCAGAAGTTTTATAAAATTTTCTTTACTACATCCTAACAAATTTAACATTTCTGGAGTTATTTTAATTTCTTTTAATTTTTGATCACTTGAATTATTGGAATTTAAAATCATTAAAAATAACCTTTCTAATATATCTATTCTAACAAAAATCTTCTCAAAACTTTCAAATCCACATAAGAGCATAAAATCTCTACTTGTATTATTTTTATTTTCAAAAAAATTTAAACCAAAAATAGGAGTATTTAGATCAAAGTATTTTTGGTAAAAGTTTTTCCATAGTAGTATTCTTAAAGACACAGAGCTGGGTTTAAAAAGCTTATATAAAAATATATGATAACGACCAAATTTGACACCTATACCTCTTAAAATTTTTCTTTCTTCTTGCCCAAGTTTGTTCAAAATTGTTATTACCTTTTCTCTTTTAACAACACCATTATTTTCATATAAATTATATGCTAATGCCCTTATTTCAGAGTTATTATCTCGTAAATTTTTTAATTTTATTAAGCTTTCTAACTCTGTATTAATTTTGTTTTTTAACCATTTTTCTAAAAATACTTTTAATCTATATCTATCTTTAACTTCTATCATATCATCTATAATTAATTCAACTTCTGGAGATAAATAATCTTTGCCTTTTTGAATTTTAGCAATTGGAGAATTATTCCAATAAATTTTAAAATCTTTATTAATTTCAATTAATTTATTATCAATAATTTGATTAATTCTATTCAAAATCTCAGGCATCACAGTTTGTCTTGATGCTTTCTTTAATGATTTAATATCTGCATCTAAAGTATCAACTTTCAAATCTAATTCTAATTTTAATCCTGAGAGATTTCCTATAAATTGATCATTAATTTTAACTAGTTTATTATCAATAATTTCTGTTTTAAAAGCTATATCTTGTTTTAATCCTTTTGCTAAAACACTTGCTCTTTTATCTATAAAGGTTTTTGTTAATTCTTCATGCAATCTATCAGAAAGTTTGTCTTCAATATTTTTTGTTCTTTCAATCCAGTAGTCATTATTTTCAACCCAGTTTGATTTGTTTGCTACGTAAGACCAAATTCTAACATTGGCAATTCTGTTCGATATTGAGTCGACATTTCCTTCAAGTTTATAAAGAGGATTTAATTGTTCCTTAAAATACGAATTAGGAATTTTGCAATCATCATTGGATAGAAAGTAAAAAACTTTTTTTACAATATCTAAATGTTTACCATAACTTTTTTTAACAAAATCAGGTATTTGACAACATTCCCATAATAATTTTAGATTTTTCACATTATCTTTAATGCCAATTTCGTTTTTATTACTAATAATATATTTTAATACTTTTTCGTCTTCACATTCATTAACTCTTCTTAACCAATCTTTTTTTGGTTTTTCATCTAATGAGTTAATTAAAGTTTTAGAATTACTGAAATTTAAATCAGAATTTCTCCAAAATATGTTATTTATTGGCTCAAATTTATGATTTTCAATTAATTCTATTTCATCAGGATTTATACTTTGAATTTCGCCTGTAATACCAAAATTTCCGTCATTTATATATCTTCCAGCTCTTCCGGCTATTTGTCCAATCTCAGCAAGATTTAATTTTCTTAGTTTTTTTCCATCAAATTTTTTTAAATTAGAAAAATACACATTATCAAGATCCATATTAATTCCCATACCGATTGCATCTGTAGCAACCAAATAATCTACATCGCCTGATTGATAAAGTGAAACTTGAGAATTTCTAGTTTTAGGACTTAGTGAGCCCATCACTATTGCACAACCTCCTTTTTGTCTTCTTAACAATTCTGCAATTGCATATACTTCCTCAGTTGAAAAGGCGATTATTGCACTTTTTCTCTCAATTCTAGAAATTTTTTTATGTCCTAAATAGGATAATTTTGAATATCTTTCTTTATTAATAAACTCTATTTTTTCTTTTAAATTAGATAATATATTTTTCATGGTATGCGATCCCATGAACATGGTTTGCTTCAATCCTCTTAAATTTAAAAGTCTATCCGTAAAAATATGACCTCTTTCATGATCATTACACATTTGGATTTCATCTATAGCAACAAATTCTAATTCTTTATCTATGGGCATTGATTCTACTGTGCACAAAAAATACTTAGCATTCAGTGGTATGATTTTTTCTTCTCCGGTGATTAATGCTACCGAAGATGGATCACATTTTTTTATAACTTTATCGTACACTTCTCTTGCTAATAATCTTAACGGGAAGCCAATCATTCCAGATTCAAATGAAAGCATCGTTTCAATTGCAAGAAATGTTTTTCCAGTGTTTGTTGGACCGAGAACTGCTGTTATCATTTTTTTTCTACTTCAACTTTTTGTGTCTAATAATTTATTTTCACTATATCTAGTATCTTCAAAAGAACAAAAATGGGATAAAAGGTGTCCGAATCACAATCTCAAATGTTCTCATTTAAAATTTATAATTAATAATAGCATTAATATAATTAAATCTAAATAAATTAATTAGCCCCATATTTTATGTTTGAGATTTTATAATTTAATATTTTCCACGTTCCTATGGATAAAGCTGTTGTTTTATTTTTAGATTTAAGTTTGCAACTTAAAAAAACAAATGATTTTGTTTTTTTTTCAACAGTAACTATTCCAATAATTTCATCATTAAGTTTAGTTGGGGCTATAAATTTAATATCTAATGATATTGTTACACAAGGTTTTCCATTTGTAAAAGAGTGAGCGGCAGTTCCCGCTCCAGCATCAATTATAGAACAAATATATCCTCCGTGTGTAATTTGAGATCTGTTAAGATGAATTTTCTTAATTTTTGTTTTAAATTCAAATTTATTATTATTAATCTTTCTAAATAAAAGACCCCCATTATTTTTTAAAAAACCAGGCTTTGTGCTTAACTGTTTATATTTTTTCATTAAAGAACAAGAGATAAAGCGATTAATATTAAAAGAATTATCAAAAAAAAATATATAACTGATTTCTGTAAAGATAACTTCATACATTTCCTTTCTGGTGCGCCTGCTAGGATTTGAACCCAGAACCTCCTGGTCCGTAGCCAAGCGCTCTATCCAGTTGAGCTACAGGCGCCTCTAAATTACTAATAATAGTTTGTAATAGAATTTTTTTTTTTATCAATTATTCTTATTCAAAGATTTAAGGTGATTTTTTAATAAAATATTTTGAACCCAATATCTTGCATCAAGATCATTTTTTGAACTGATTTTATGGTTAGTTACTAATAAACTCCATATATTGTTTAATATATATATAATTTGCATGTCAATTATGCATCTAAATCCTATAGATTGTTCAAATTTTGAGTTAAATATGGCCAAAAAAATATTTATTTTTTGAAAAGAGCGTATAATAAGGATTTATAGATTTAATGAACAAGCAAGTATTAGTTCCAGATATTGGTGATTTTGAAAAAGTAGAAATCATAGAGGTATTGGTAAAAAATGGAGACAACATCAAAAAAAATGACCCGATAGTTACTTTAGAAAGTGATAAGTCTAGCGTTGAAGTTCCATCAATTTATGAAGGCATAGTAGAAAATGTTAATGTAAAAATTGGTGATAAAGTATCTCAAGGCGATTTACTTATAACTTTAAATAGCGAAAGTAAATTAGAAGAAAAAACAAAAAAGGTTGTTGAAGAAAAAATACCAATTGATACAGAAAAAATTATTAAAGAAGCAGAAGATACTTTAGTTTTAAAAGAAGAATCAGAAAACAAAGAAGATATAGTTAAGAGTTCAGAAAAAAAAGATAGAATTAAAATTTCGACTAAAGAAGATATAGACCCAATAGAAACTAGAGAATGGATAGAGTCTCTTTCTGCTGTTTTAGAAACTGATGGAAAAAGTAGAGCACAGTTTTTAATAAAACAGCTAATTGAGCATTCTTACAAAGAAGGTTCAGATTTAGTTTTGTCAAGAAACACTCCATATATGAATACAATTTCACCTGAAGAAGAAACAAAGTCTCCAGGAGATCAAAATATTGAGAGAAAAATTAGATCTTTAATTAGATGGAATGCTGCAGCCATGGTTGTAAGAGCCAATAAAAAAAATCCTGAACTTGGAGGTCATATAGGAACATTCGCGTCAGCAGCTACACTTTATGATGTTGGAATGAATCATTTTTGGAGAGCAAAAAATAATAAATTTGGAGGAGATTTAATATATTTTCAAGGGCATAGCGCCCCAGGCATGTATGCAAGGGCATTTTTAGAAGGAAGATTAACTGAAAAACAATTAGACAAATTTAGACAGGAAGTTAATCCAGGTGGACTATCTTCATATCCACATCCATGGTTAATGCCAGAATTTTGGCAATTCCCAACCGTTTCTATGGGGCTAGGTCCAATAATGTCAATTTATCAGGCACGATTTAATAAATATTTAATAAACAGGGGTTTATTAAAAGATGAAGGAAGAAAGATATGGTGTTTTTTAGGTGACGGTGAGACAGATGAACCAGAATCTTTAGGAGCAATAGGTTTAGCAGCTAGAGAAAAATTGGATAATTTAATTTTTGTTATTAATTGTAATCTTCAAAGATTAGATGGACCAGTAAGAGGTAATGGAAAAATAATTCAGGAATTAGAAGGAATTTTTAGAGGAGCAGGTTGGAACGTAATTAAAGTAATTTGGGGATCTTATTGGGATTCATTATTAGCCAAGGATAAAACAGGACTGCTAATAAAAAGAATGGGTGAAGCAGTTGATGGTGAATACCAAGCTTTTAAAGCTAAAGGTGGAGCATATGTAAGAGAGAAATTTTTTGGTAAATATCCAGAGTTATTAGATTTAGTTTCTCAGATGACGGATAGAGACGTTTGGAAATTAAATAGAGGAGGTCACGATCCTCATAAAGTTTACGCAGCTTATGCTGCTGCAATGAAAAATAAAGGAACCCCAACAGTTATTTTAGCAAAAACAATAAAGGGATATGGAATGGGTAAATCAGGAGAGAGCATGAACACAACTCACCAACAAAAAAAATTAGGAGAAGAAGATCTGCTATATTATAGAGATAGATTTGATGTACCTTTAACAAATGAACAAGTAAAAAATATTGAATACTATAGACCACCAGCAAACTCTGCTGAAATTAAATACTTAAAAGAATGTAGATTAAAATTGGGTGGAAATTTGCCAGAAAGAACTTCTTTTGCAAAAACTATAAAAGCACCGCCCAATGACATATTTGGTAGCATAATGGAATCGACTGGGAAAAAAGAAATGTCTACTACTATGATTTTAGTTAGAATGTTAACAAGTTTATTGAGAGATAAAAATGTTGCCCCTCGTTTAGTGCCAATTATTCCAGATGAAGCTCGCACGTTTGGAATGGAAGGATTTTTTCAAAAAATAGGAATTTATGCTCATGAAGGTCAAAAGTATGAACCCATGGACTCTGAACAGTTAAGTTCATATAGAGAAGATATTAAAGGACAGGTTTTGGAAGAAGGTATTACTGAAGCAGGAGCCATGTCATCATGGATAGCAGCTGGCACGTCATATTCAAATCATGATATATCAATGATTCCAATTTATATATTTTATTCAATGTTTGGGTTTCAACGAACAGGAGACTTTGCTTGGGCAGCTGGGGATAATCAAACTAGAGGTTTTTTAATAGGAGCAACAGCAGGAAGAACCACTTTAGCAGGGGAAGGTTTACAACACGCTGATGGGCACAGCCATATAATGTCATCAGTCATACCTAATTGCAAATCTTATGACCCAACTTTTGGATATGAATTAGCAACAATTTTCCGAGAAGGATTAAGAAGAATGTACGAAAAACAAGAAAATATTTTCTATTACATCACAACTATGAACGAAAATTATCCTCATCCCTCAATACCAAAAGATAAAAATGTTCAAAGTGGAATATTAAAAGGAATGTATTTATTTAGAGAATTTGACAAATATAGAAAATCTAAAATTCAATTACTAGGCTCAGGTACAGTTCTAAGAGAAATGATTGCCGCAGCAGAAATTTTACAGAAAAACTATAAAATAGATAGCAATGTATGGAGTGTAACGAGTTTTAATGAACTTAGAAAAGAAGCTATAGAAGTAGAAAGATATAATCTTTTAAATCCAGGAAAAAAACCAAAAAAAAGTTATATTGAAGAATGTTTGTCTAAAACTGAAGGCCCAATTATTTCTGCTTCTGATTACATGCGAATAAATTGTGATCAAATAAGACCGTTTATATCAAAAAGTTTTTATTCTTTTGGAACAGATGGATATGGAAGAAGCGATACAAGGAAGAACCTAAGAAAATTTTTTGAAGTAGACAAAGAACATATAGTTGCTTATTCACTAAGTATTTTGGCTAAAGAACAATTAATACCATCTAAATATGCTGAAGATGCTATAAAAAAATATAATATTGATCCAGAAAAAACAATTCCTACAAAATTATAAAAATGGCTAAGGATAAAAAAGTATTTACAACTCCCAACGTAAGAAAGTTTGCAAGAGAGTTGGGAGCAAATATAAATGAAATAAAAGGTACCGAAAGAAAAGGAAGAATAACGAACGACGATGTTAAAAATTTTGTAAACAATCAATTAAATCAAAATAATCAAATCGAAAATTTAAAAAATGAATTTAGTCATTCTGACTTTGGGGAAACTGAAGTTAAAGAAATATCTAGAGTCAAAAAATTAGCTGCCCCTCATCTTGTAAACTCTTGGCAGACAATTCCCCATGTTACTCACCACGATGAAGCTGATGTTACAGAGCTTGAAGAGTTTCGATCATCACTCACTGATATAAATACCGGAGAAAAAAAAAAAATTTCTCCTTTGGTTTTCATAATCAAATCTTTAGTAGCAGCATTAAAAAAATATCCAAACTTTAATTCATCAATTGATCAAATTAATGAAGGAAAAATGACATTAAAAAAATATTTTCATATTGGTATAGCGGTTGATACTGAACATGGACTAATGGTACCAAAAATTAGAAATGTAGAAGGAAAAAAATTAAATCAAATATCTTTAGAGCTTAAAGATATAAGTGACAAATGTAGAAAACTTAAAATTGATAAAAAAGAATTTTTTGGAGGATCAATGACAATAACAAGTTTAGGAGGAATAGGAGGATCTTTTTTTACTCCAATTATTAATTATCCTGAGGTGGCAATTTTAGGTGTAGGAAGAAATTATTATAAACAAGTTTTAATTAATAACCAATTCCAAAAAAGAATTATGTTACCCTTATCATTATCTTATGATCATAGGATCATAGATGGTGCGGAAGCAGCAAGATTTTCTAATGAATTAAAAGAAAATCTTGGTAAAAATTTTGCTTACAAGCTAGCAATATAATTATAAGTTCCATTTTTAATGTCCAAATCAACTTCTGTTCTTAGCGCTCTGGCATGCACACTTATATGGGGAACGACATTTATTGCCCAAGATACTGGCATGGATTTTATAGGCCCATACTTATTCAATGGTGTAAGATTTTTTGTGGGATTCTTAGCACTATTACCATTTTTTTTATTTATTGAAAAAAAAAATTATAAAAAGGAGTTAAATAAAAATAAAAAGAAATTTTTAAAATACTCAATCTTAATAGGAATTTTTTTATTTTTAGGGTCAGCATTACAACAAGTGTCTTTACAATATACGGATGTAGCAAATGCTGCTTTTTTTACAATTTTCTATGTTCCAATGGTACCTATTATAGTTTTTTTTTTATTTAAAGATAAAATTCATTGGAGTAATTGGCCATCAGTTATTCTTTGTATAATGGGTGGATATTTGCTTACAAATTTTTATGATGCCACAATAAGAAAAGGAGATACCCTTGTATTATTAGGTGCAATATTTTGGGCATTACATATTATATATGTTGGTAAATTAATTAAAATTTTTAATTTACCACTTCTAATTGGCTTAGTACAAACAATAGTAGTTTCTTCACTTTCAATTTTAGTTGCAATCTTTTTTGAAGAAATAATTATCGATGGAATATTTAAACAAACAACCCAAATTCTTTATGCTGGAATACTATCGGGTGGGTTTGCATTTGTATTACAAATATATGCTCAAAGGAATATTACCCCAACGCCTGCAGCTATTATCTTTTCTTTAGAAGGTGTTATAGCAACTATTGCGGCATGGATATTGCTGAGTCAAGTACTTAATATAAATAATATCATTGGATGTATATTTATTATATTAGGAGTTTTAATTTCTCAAATTGTTCCAGAATTAAAAATAAAGAAAGTAAAATAAAATAAAAGATAATAGAACTCTATAAGCGACAAAAACTTTTAGTGAAAAATTCTTAGTATAAACCAAAAAATATTTTATTGTCATATACGAAAATATATATGAAAAAAAAATACCAAGAATAATATTTAAATTAAATGTTTGTTCTATAAAAAATGAATCTTTTAATGTAAGTAAGCTAGCACCAAGTAAAGCTGGTATAGATAAAATGAAAGATATTTTTGCAGCGTCGTATCTACTAAAATTTAAAAAACGCGATCCTGTTATCACAATCCCAGACCTACTTGCGCCGGGTATTAATGCCAAGACCTGAAAAAAACCAATTAATAAAATATTTTTAGTATTTAAATTATTTTCAAATGATCTAGACACATTGAATTTATCTGAAAAATATAATAAAAGTCCAAAAATCAAAGTTGACCAAGCGATAACTTGTATCTCACGAATATTTTCATAAAGATTATAATTAAATACAAAATATCCAAATATTATTATAGGCAAGGATCCAATAATTATTAAAATCCATATTATTTTGTTATTAGTAAAATCTATTAAATCTTTCCAAAAAAAGTGAATAATTGCAATTAATGAACCCAGATGCAGGCTCGTGTCCATTAAAACTGAATTACTGTAATTGTCAATTATATTAGAAAATAAAATTAAATGTGCAGAGGAACTTACAGGAATGAATTCTGAAACTCCTTGAATAAATGCTAATAATAAAGTCTGAAGATAAATCAGCGACATCAACTTTTGATTGGTAAACTAAATATTATTAATTTAAAGCAATTCGTTTGTTGCATAAGTCTTATGCGAATAAGAAATAAACCCTTATAAACATAACTTTTTTAAAAATAAGGTAAATAACGTTGACCTAAATATCCTTTTTTCATCATTATATATAATATATAGCTTCCAACTATGTCAGAAAAAATGCTTAAATTTGTAAAAATAGGTCAACAAAATCCACCCAAAAGATCTATTGATGAAAGAAATAAGGACTTTGAAGAAATTTATAAAGAATTTATCGAGGAAAAAGCAAAAACTCAATCAAGTAGATGTTCTCAATGTGGAGTTCCATTTTGTCAGGTTCATTGTCCATTAAGTAATAACATACCTGACTGGTTAAAATTAACTGCAGAAGGCAGATTAGAGGAGGCGTACAGACTATCTCAAAGCACTAATAATATGCCAGAAGTTTGTGGAAGAATATGCCCACAAGATAGATTGTGTGAAGGAAATTGTGTTATTGAGCAGTCTGGTCACGGTACAGTCACAATAGGGTCAGTAGAAAAATACTTGACCGAAAAAGCATGGGAAAATAATTGGATAAAACCAATAGAAGTTAAAAATGAAATAAATCAAAGTATTGGAATAATAGGAGCAGGCCCAGCAGGATTAGCATGTGCAGAAGAATTAAGAAAAAAAAATTATAAAATAACAGTATACGATAGATATGATCGTGCTGGTGGTTTATTGATTTATGGAATTCCAAATTTTAAATTAGAGAAAAATGTAGTTTTAAGAAGAATAAAATATTTAAAAGAATGTGGTATTGAATTTATAAATAATTTTGAAGTGGGCAAAGATAAATCTTTTAATGAATTAAAAGAAAAGCATGACGCCATTTTAATTGCAACAGGAGTTTACAAACCTAGAGAAATAGAATTAGAGGGCAGTAATCTAGAAAATATTTTTCCTGCAATGGAATTTTTAACTGCGTCAAATAGAAAAGGTCTTGGAGATAAAGTAGAATTATTTGACAATGGAATTTTAAACGCAGAAGGTAAAAATGTAGTTGTAATAGGAGGTGGAGACACAGCCATGGACTGTGTCAGAACATCTGTAAGACAAAATGCAAATTCAGTAAAATGTCTTTATAGAAGAGATAAAGAAAACATGCCAGGGTCAGCACGTGAAGTTTTAAATGCAGAGGAAGAAGGTGTTGAATTTATTTGGTTATCAAATCCGAAAGAGTTTTTAGGTAATAATAAAATTCAAACTGTCAAAGCATCTAAAATGAAACTGGGAGAGCCAGATGAAAGTGGAAGAAGAAAGCCAATCGAAGAGAAAAATTCTGATTTTGAAATTAAAGCTGATTTAGTTATAAAAGCCTTAGGTTTTGATCCAGAAGATTTACCGGTATTATTTGCAGAAAATAATTTGCAAGTTTCTAGATGGGGAACATTAAAAGCAGACTTTGATACTATGGAAACTACGATACCTGGAGTTTTTGCTGCTGGAGATATTATCAGAGGTGCATCATTGGTTGTTTGGGCAATAAAAGATGGAAGAGATGCTGCAGACAATATTGATAAGTTTTTAAAAAATAAACTTAATATAAAACAAAAAGTTGCATGACAGATATTAGAAATAAAAATTTAAAACTTTTAAAAGAAAATTATATTTATAATGAAAATATGGAGCATGATGCATGTGGAGTTGGACTTGTAGCTTCAACTGAAGGAATAAAATCAAGAAAAGTAGTTGAGTCAGGAATAGAAGCTTTAAAAGCAGTCTGGCATAGGGGTGCCATTGATGCGGATGGGAAAACTGGAGATGGAGCAGGCATACATATTGAAATACCAACAGATTTTTTTATAGAAAAAATTGAGCTTACAGGCCATGTCCATGATAATTCTGAGCTTTGTGTAGGGATGATTTTTTTGCCTAGAAATAACTATAGTTCCCAAGAAAATTGTAGAACCATAGTAGAAAGCGAACTAACAAAAAATAATTTTAATATCTATGGATGGAGACAAGTACCAGTAAATCCATCTTTTCTTGGAATGAAAGCAGAGCAAACAAGACCAGAAATTACACAAATTTTTTTTAATCACAATAATAAAAATATTAATGCCAAAGATCTTGAAAGAACACTATATGAAACTAGAAGAATAATTGAAAACAAGGCTTTAAGTAATCAATTAAACGATTTTTATATATGCTCCTTTAGTTCAAAATCTATAATCTACAAAGGAATGTTCTTAGCTGAGGCTATAGATGATTTTTATCCAGATCTTAAGGATCAAAGATTTATTTCAAGATTTGCAATTTTTCATCAAAGATTTTCTACAAATACAGCTCCCAGTTGGGATTTGGCACAACCATTTAGATCACTCGCACACAATGGAGAAATAAATACTTTAAAAGGAAATATAAATTGGATGAGAGTACATGAACAAGAAATGAAATCACCACTTTTTAATAACATAGAAAATTTAAAACCAGTTATTCTATCTGATAATTCAGACTCAGCTTCACTAGATAATGTTTTTGAACTTTTAACAATATCTGGACATTCAGCCCCACTCGCAAAACTAATGATGATACCTGATGCTTGGTCAAAAAAAAGCAAAGTTTTACCCAAGGAACATTTACAACTTTTTAATTTCCTAAATAGTTCTATGGAACCATGGGATGGACCCGCAGCTATAGCTGGCACCGATAATGAGTGGGTCATTGTAGCATCAGATAGAAATGGATTAAGGCCAATGAGATATACAGTTACTAAGGACAAACTTTTATTTGCTGGATCAGAAACAGGAATGATAGGACTTAGTGAAAAAAAAATAATTGAAAAAGGAAAACTTGGACCAGGTGAGATTTTAGGAATTAGAATTGAAAAAGGTAAAATTTTTAGAAATACTGAAATAAAAAATTACTTAGCAAAAGAATATAAGCATTTTAATAATCAAATAATTAATTTAGATAAGAAATTTCCGATACAAAATGAAAAGAGTTTATTTGAAGATAATTCTTTAAGAGAGAGACAGTATTTATTTGGATATAGCTTAGAGGATTTAGAAATAATTTTACATCCAATGGCTGAAGAAGCAAAGGAAGCAACAGGATCCATGGGAGACGATACACCATTAGCTGTACTGTCAGATAAATATAGACCACTTTACCATTATTTCCGGCAAAATTTTAGCCAAGTAACAAATCCTCCGATTGACTCTTTGAGAGAAAACAAGGTTATGAGTTTAAAAACTAGATTTGGAAATTTGGGTAATATTTTAGATTTTAATAATTTAACCGAAGAAAATATATATGTTTTGGAAAGTCCAATTCTTTCAAACTGTCAATTTGGAAAGTTTACAAATTATTTTAAAAAAAATTTAAAGATAATCGATTGCACCTTCTCTAAAGAAGAAAACCTAGAAAAGGCAATTGATATAATAAAAAAAGATGCAGAAATAGCTGTAAGACAAGGAATAACCCAGATTGTTTTAACTGACAAAAATGTTTCAGAGAATAAATTGCCTATTCCAATTTTGTTGGCTGTTGGCGCAATAAATACATATTTAGTTAAACTTAAATTAAGAGGATATGTGTCGATAAATGTAGAAACTGGAGATGCCATGGATACCCATTCATTTGCAACTATTATTGGAGCAGGCGCCACAACAGTTAATCCTTATTTAGCACTTGATAGCTTATATCAACGTTTCAGAAAAAAATTATTTGGTAATTTTGAATATGATGAATGTGTAAGAAGATACATCAAATCAGTTAATCTCGGTTTACTAAAAATTATGTCAAAGATGGGAATATCAGTAATAAGTTCGTATAGAGGTGGTTGTAATTTTGAAACTGTTGGATTGAGCAGAACTATTGTTAATGATTTTTTTCCCGGCGTACTATCTAAAATTTCTGGAATAGGGCTTACAGGTATAGAAAAAAAGCTTCGAAATATTCATGAACAAGCTTTCTCAAGTTCAAATAATATTTTACCGATTGGTGGAATATATAAATACAGAAAAACTGGCGAAACTCATCAATATCAAGCAAGACTAATTCATATGCTTCAAACAGCAGTTACGGAAGGTTCCTATGAAATGTATAAAAAGTATGCAAAAAGTATTTATGATTTACCCACGATTAGTTTAAGAGACTTAATTGACTTTAGAAAAAGGTATTTAAAAGATCCTATAGACATTTCGGAAGTTGAACCTGTATCAGAAATTTTAAAAAGATTTGGAAGTGGAAGCATGTCCCACGGAGCATTGTCGAAGGAGGCTCATGAAACTTTAGCAATTGGCATGAATAGAATTAAAGGAGCCTCATGTAGCGGAGAAGGAGGAGAAGACAAATCAAGGTTTAAAGTTTTAGACAATGGAGATAATGCAAGTTCAAGAGTTAAACAAATTGCATCAGCAAGATTTGGAGTAACTATTGATTATTTAAATAACTGTAATGAGATTGAAATTAAAATTGCTCAAGGAGCAAAACCGGGTGAAGGAGGTCAGCTGCCAGGTTTTAAAGTTACAAATGAAATAGCAAAATTAAGACACTCAACTCCAGGTGTAACACTAATTTCACCACCACCACATCACGATATATACTCTATAGAGGATCTAGCTCAATTGATATACGATTTGAAACAAATAAATCCTAAAGCTAGAGTTGGTGTAAAATTGGTAGCATCTTCAGGGATCGGCACTATTGCCGCTGGAGTAGCAAAAGCTAAAGCTGACATTATTTTAATTTCGGGACACTCAGGCGGAACTGGAGCAACACCACAGACAAGTGTTAAATATGTTGGTATTCCGTGGGAAATGGGTCTTACCGAAGCCAATCAAGTATTAACTCTAAATAATTTAAGACACAAAGTTACTCTTAGAACAGATGGAGGCATTAAGACAGGAAGAGATGTAGTTATTGCAGCAATGATGGGTGCAGAAGAATTTGGAGTCGCAACAACAGCACTTGTTGCAATGGGTTGTATAATGGTAAGACAATGCCATTCTAATACGTGTCCAGTTGGCGTATGTACACAAGATGAAAAATTAAGAGAAAAATTTACTGGCACACCTGATAAAGTAGTTAATTTATTTACATTTATTGCTACAGAAGTAAGAGAAATTTTATCTAAACTTGGATTTAAAAATTTAAATGATGTGATTGGTAGAACAGATTTATTAAGACAAGTTAGCAAAGGATCAGAAAACTTGGATGATTTAGATTTAAATCCACTTTTTGTTCAAGCAGATCCAGGAAAAAATAAAAGATATTGTGAAAAACAAATTATAAATGAAGTACCAGATACCTTAGATCAAAAAATATGGCCTGAAATTGAAAAAAATATTAACGATAAAAGAGAAATTGAAAAAGAATATATTATTAAAAATACTAATAGAGCAGTTGGTACTAGAATTTCTTATCAATTATATAAAAAATATGGAGAAGAAAAAATTGAAACGGAAAGTATAAAACTAAATTTTAAAGGTTCTGCAGGGCAATCTTTTGGAGCTTTTGGAATTAAGGGACTTAAACTTATTTTAAAAGGTGATGCAAATGATTATGTAGCAAAAGGACTGTCTGGAGCAACAATTTCTATTAAGTTACAAGATGAAAGTAATATTGTTTCTAATGATAATATAATTATCGGTAACACTGTTCTTTATGGAGCAACATCAGGTAAATTATTTGCCGCTGGTCAAGCTGGAGAAAGATTTGCAGTTAGAAACTCTGGGGCTACAGCAGTAGTAGAAGGTTGTGGATCTAATGGATGTGAATATATGACCGGTGGGACAATAGTTATATTAGGCAGCGTTGGAGATAACTTTGGGGCAGGAATGACTGGAGGAATGGGCTTTGTTTATGATCCAGACAATGTATTTGAAAATAAAGCAAATTCCGACTCAATAATTTGGCAAAAAGTTGAAACAGATTACTGGATAAAATATCTAAAAAATTTAGTTCAAAAACATTATGAGGAAACTCTATCAGAAGTTTCAAAGAAAATTATGAATAATTTTGATCAAGAAGTTAAAAAATTTTATCAAATATGTCCTAAAGAAATGCTTGATAAACTTGAAAACCCAATATCAAATAAACAAACAAACCTTGCAAGTTAAGGTTTTAATTTTTTATAAATAATACTAATTTCATTTATAATTCTTTTTAAATTTCTTTTACTAGATAAGCTATGATCTCCTTGCTTAATAATAACTAATTTCTTTTTTGCTTTTGTAAATATTTTAAGAATTTTCCTTGAAATAGAAACAGGCACTACATCATCTTTTTGCCCATGTAAAATTGTAATAAAAATTTTATTATTAAATTTTTTATTGAAAATTTTATTTTTTCTTCCATCTCTAATAAGATTGTAAGAAATGTTGTATTCATACCCACCATGATTAAATTTATGAAATTTATCTTTAATTAGATGTTTCTTAACTTTATTTGTAAATTTGTTCCACATTAGTCTATCTAAAAATTCAGGCGCAGGAGCTATACCTATAAATGCAAGAATGTTTTTTTTGAACATCTTAAAAAGATTCAATGCAATCCAGCCCCCCATACTAGATCCAACTACAATTAATTTTTTGTTATTAATTTTTCTTTTGATTATTTTTTTTGTATCTTCTGTCCAGTTTGTAATATTACCATCTTCAAATTTTCCATAAGATTTTCCATGGCCAGAATATTCTAAAGCTAAAAAGCCTATTTTATTTTTTTTACAAAATTTAAATAGAGTTTTTGGTTTATCCCCCTCCAAATCTGATTTAAATCCATGCAAAAAAAGAACATAAATATCACCATATGCAGCATTTAATAAATATCTAATTTTTTTATTCTTTGATATTTTAAGATATTTAAATTTTGACATAAATTTTAGTGTTAACTTATGATAATATTATAAGCATATAAATGCCATCAAAAATAAAAGTTTTACAGGTTATACCAAAGCTTGGATATGGAGGGGCTGAAACTGGTTGTTATGATCTTGCTCACTATCTTCATGAAAAAAATTTTGGATCATATGTTGTTACTAGTGGTGGTGATTTACTTAAGTATATAAATAAAAAAAAAGTAAAAATAATAAGACTTCCAGTACATAGTAAAAATCCATTATTAATATTAATTAATGCAATAATATTATCTTTAATCATTATATTTCTTAATATTGATATTGTTCATGCAAGAAGCAGAGCACCAGCTTGGTCTTGTTATTTTGCAACAAGAATTACCAGAAGAAAATTTGTAACAACTTTTCATGGCACATATAATTTTAAATCTTCTATAAAAAAATATTACAATTCTGTAATGTTAAAATCTGATCTCATAATTTGTGGTTCCAATTTTATTTTTTCACATATATATGAAAAGTATAAAGATTATATTAATAATAAAAAATTATTAGTAATTTTTCGTGGAATCAATCTCGAATATTTTAATGGCAAAAATGTTAAGGAAGAAACAGAAAATAAATTACTTTCAGAGCATAGTTTAGATAAAAGTAAAAAAATTATTTTATTACCGGGAAGATTAACAGCTTGGAAAGGTCAAGAAATGTTTATTGAAGCTATCAAAAATTTAAAACTGATACGTCCAGATATTTTATTTACTGCATTAATAGTTGGAAATGAGCAAGGAAGAAAAATATATAAAAAAAAACTTCAACGTCTTGTAGAACAATACAGATTAATAAATGATGTTAAATTCATTGAACATATAAAACATATGCCAAGTATATACAATTTATCTCATCTAGTTGTATCCTCTTCTATAGAGCCAGAATCATTCGGTAGAGTTTCTGTTGAAGGACAAGCAATGGAAAAAATTGTAATAGCAAGCAATATTGGTGGATCAAACGAGACAATTGTTGATAAAAAAAGTGGGTATTTGTTTGAAGCAGGAAATTCAGAGGATCTTTTAAAAAAATTAATCTTTGCAATAGATTTAGACTTTGAAACAGCAAATAAAATCAAAGAAGAAGCTAGAAATAATGTCATAAGAAAATTTGATGTTGAAAAAATGTGTTTTTCTACTTATTCAGAGTATAAAAAGCTAATTAATTAATGTTAAATATAACTTTACCAGATGGAAACAAACTTAATTTTCCCAAAAAAGTTACAGGTATAGAAATCGCTGAAAAAATAAGTAAATCTCTTTCAAAGCAAGCACTAATAATGAGTGTTAATGGTGAGTTAAAGGATTTATATCATCTAGTTGATAAAGATTGTTCTATAAAATTTTTTACATCTAAAGATCCGGAGGGTCTTGAAGCAATGAGACATGATACTACTCATATCATGGCTATGGCAGTTCAAGAAATATTTCCTGGAACAAAATTGGCAATAGGCCCAGCAATTAAAGATGGTTTTTATTATGACTTTTCTAGAGAAGAACCATTTACTCTAGCTGATTTAGAAAAAATAGAAAAAAAAATGAAAGAGATAGTTGAAAAAGATGAAAAGACACGAAGAGAAGTATGGGAAAGAAAAAAAACAAAAGAACATTATAATAAATTAGGTGAAAAATATAAAGTTGAGCTTGTAGATATGATACCTGAGGGAAATGAGGTTTCTATTTATTACCATGGAAAGTGGTATGATCTTTGCAGAGGACCACATTTATTATCCACTGGAAAAATCGGTAAATTTTTCAAATTAACAAAAGTAGCGGGAGCATATTGGAGAGGAGACTCAAATAATGAAATGCTTCAAAGAATTTATGGAACTAGCTGGGCAACAAAAAAAGACCTAGACGATTATTTAAAAAGAATAGAGGAAGCTGAAAAACGTGATCATAGAAAATTAGGAAAGTTAATGGACCTTTTTCATTTTAGAGAAGAAAGCCCCGGAGCTGTTTTTTGGCACGAAAAAGGATGGGCACTATTTCAAAAACTTGTTTCATATATGAGACACAAGCAAGACCAAGCAGGATATAAAGAAATAAATACTCCTGAAATTTTAGATAGGTCTCTTTGGGAAAAATCTGGTCATTGGGAAAAATTTGGAGCAAACATGTATACATCTGAAACACCAGATCAAAAAATATTTGCCATCAAACCAATGAATTGTCCAGGTTGTGTTCAAGTATTCAATCAAGGTTTGAAAAGTTACAGAGATCTGCCTTTCAAAATGTCTGAATTTGGCAAAGTTCATAGATACGAACCATCAGGTGCCTTGCATGGACTTTTAAGAGTAAGAGCTTTTACGCAAGACGATGCTCATATTTTCTGTACAGAAGATCAAATTACTGAAGAGTGTTTGTCAGTTACAAATTTAATATTAGAAATTTATAAAGATTTAGGATTTGAAAATGTAATACTCAAATATTCAGATAGACCAGATTTAAGAGTTGGAGATGATGCGGTGTGGGATAAATCTGAGGCAGCATTAATTAAAGCAGTAGAAGCCTCAAAATTAGAATATAGCATCAATAAAGGTGAAGGAGCTTTTTATGGACCAAAGATAGAATTCGTTTTGAGAGATGCGATTGGAAGAGATTGGCAGTGTGGAACTTTACAAGTTGATTTAAATTTACCAGGAAGATTAGGAGCAAGTTATGTTGATAAAGATGGATCAAAAAAAATTCCTGTTATGCTTCATAGAGCTTTATTTGGTTCACTTGAAAGATTTATCGGAATTCTAATAGAAAACTATGCAGGTAAATTGCCTTTCTGGATTTCACCACTCCAGACTGTTGTAATTCCCATATCAGAGGACTTTAATGAATATGCTTTATCTGTTTATAAAAAAATTAAAAATGCAGGAATTTCTTCTGATGTAGATTTAAAAAATCATAATTTAAATTATAAAATCCGGGAACATTCTAATACAAAGGTTCCAATGCTATTAATATGTGGAAAAAAAGAAGTTGACTCCAACGCAGTAACTATTAGAAGATTGGACTCTGATAAACAAGAAAATATGTTAGTAGACGAATTTATTAAAAAATACATCTCCTTAAACAAGGCTCCATCAATTTAGTGCCACCTTTCAAACAAAACTTTTTTCAAAAAAGAAATAGATATTTTGGGCCAAAATACAATAACAGAATAAATTCTTCTGAAGTTCAAGTTATTGATAGTGATGGTCAAAATCTAGGAGTTTTAAATTTACAAGAAGCGATAAGTAAAGCTAAAAGTGAAGGATTAGATTTAATTGAAATTGCACCTAACGCTCGACCTCCAGTTTGTAAGATTATGGAAATTGGAAAATATAAATATGATCAACAAAAAAAAGCAAATAAAGCAAAAAAAAATCAAAAAAAAGTAGAATTAAAAGAAATAAAATTAAGACCAGTAACCGAGGTTCATGATTACACATTTAAAATTAAAAACGCGCAAAAATTTCTTACGAAAGGTGACAAAGTTAAATTTACCATAAAGTTTAGAGGCAGAGAACTTCAGCATGTAAATCTCGGGAATGAGTTAATGGACAAAATCAAAGTTGATATGAAAAATGTAGGAAAAATAGAATTACAGCCAAAATTTGATGGAAAACAAATGATTATGGTTGTGCAGCCAGTATAATTATTCTGGTTGTAAAAAAGTTTGGATTTTGTATAAACCCCTGAAAAATTATGCCTAAATTAAAAACAAAAAGCTCAGCAAAGAAAAGATTTAAAATTACATCAAGAGGTAAAGTTGTTATGCCTCAAGCGGGAAAAAGACATGGCATGATTAAAAGAACTAACTCACAAATAAGAAAACAAAGAGGCACTACTATAATGTCAAAGCAAGATAGCAAGATTGTAAAATCATATATGCCTTATAATTTAAGAGGATAAAATGGCTAGAGTAAAAAGAGGAGTAACTAGTAGAGCTAAACACAAAAAAGTATTAAAGGCTGTCAAAGGCCAATATGGAAGAAGAAAAAATACTATTAGGGTTGCAAAACAAGCTTTTGAAAAAGCAATGCAATATGCATACAGAGATAGAAGAAATAAAAAAAGAGATTTTAAATCTTTGTGGATACAAAGAATCAATGCAGGTGTAAGAAGTGAAGGACTTACTTATTCAAAATTTATAAATGGACTAAGCAAATCAGGAATAAAATTAGATAGGAAGATTTTAGCAGAAATTGCTTACGAAAATCCCCAAGCTTTTAAAACAATAGTCAAAAAAGCTCAGGCTGCACTGAACTAATCTTTCTATTGTTTTTCTAATCTTAACAAATATTCTATCAGAATGTCTGAAATTGAAAAAATTAAATCAGAATATATAGAGAAATTAAACAATTGTACAAACCCAGATAATTTAAATCAAATTAAAACAGAGTTATTTGGAAAAAATGGAGCAATAACAAATCAATTTAAATTCATTGGCTCAAAGTCAGAGAATGATAAAAAGAAATTTGCCTCTCAAATAAATGACCTAAAAAATCTACTTCAAGAAAAATTAGATCAAGTATCAAAAAAAATAGAAATAGATGAAATTAATAAAAAATTAGAAACAGAACAAGTAGATGTAACTTTACCTGAGAGGACATTTAGAAAAGGAAAAATTCATCCAGTATCTCAAGTAATTGACGAAATATGTTCAATTTTTTCAGAAGTTGGTTTTAGTGTTGCCGAAGGTCCAGATGTAGAAAATGAGTATAATAATTTTACAGCACTTAATACTCCACCAAATCATCCAGCGCGTGACATGCATGATACTTTTTATCTTAGTGATGATAAAAATTTATTATTGAGAACCCATACCTCTCCTGTTCAAATAAGAACTATGCTTAAAGGAAAGCCACCTTTTAAAATAATTGCTCCTGGAAGAACATATAGATGTGATAGTGATCAAACACATACACCAATGTTTCATCAACTAGAAGGTTTACATATAGATAAAGATATAAATATGGGTCATTTAAAAGGTTGTTTAAACTATTTTATAAAAGAGTTTTTTGAAGTCAAAAAATTGAAAATGAGATTTCGACCAAGCCACTTTCCATTTACTGAGCCTTCAGTTGAAGTTGATATTGGATATGATCTTAAAGATGGTGAGATTGTAATTGGCGAAGGGAATAAATGGTTAGAAATTTTAGGATGTGGAATGGTACATCCAAATGTTTTGATAAATTCAAAGGTAGATCCTTCGAAATACCAAGGATTTGCTTTTGGAATAGGCATAGATCGTTTGGCGATGCTGAAATACGGAATTAAAGATTTAAGATCATTTTTTGAGTGTAATTATAAATGGTTAAATCATTATGGATTCGATCCAATTGATGTTCCTACAAATTACAGAGGTTTAAGTAGATGAAGTTTTCTTTTAACTGGCTAAAAGAACATCTTGATACTAAAAAATCTGAGCAACAAATTGTTGATGCATTAAATAAAATTGGATTAGAGGTTGAAAGTGTTCATCCAACTAAAAATGAATTATCGGACTTTATTGTTGGAAAAATTATTAAAACCGAAAAACATCCTAATGCAGATCGCCTAAAAGTCTGTGATGTAGATATAGGAGATCAAAATATTTTAAAAGTTGTGTGTGGTGCTTCAAATGCTCAAGATGGATTATTGACAATCTACGCCCCTCCTGGATCAATTATTCCAAAAAATAATATGAAGCTGGAAGTTTCAAAGATCAGAGGTGTTACTTCTTACGGCATGCTTTGTTCAGAAGCAGAATTGAATATATCAGATGAAAGTCAAGGAATTATATCACTAAGTGAAAAATATAAAAAAATGATTGGAAAAAATTATTTTACTTTTAATAAAGAAAATATCATTGAACTATCAATTACTCCAAATAGACCAGATTGTTTAGGAGTTAGAGGCATAGCTCGTGATTTAGCGGCTGCCGGAATAGGAAAAATAAAGCCTTTTAAAAATAAAAAACTTAAACAAAATAATAAAAAATTAACTGTAGTTATAAATAAAACCAAAAATCAATCTTGCTCAATTTTTGGAAGTTGTTTAATTACAAATATAAAAAATCAAGAAAGTCCAAAATGGCTTAAAGAAAGGCTAATTTCTATAGGTTTGAGACCTATTTCAGCGGTCGTGGATATTACTAATTTTATAATGTTAGACTTGAATAGACCATTGCATGCCTATGATTTAGACAAAATAAATAAAAGAATAATTGTTAGAGAGTCAAAAAAAAATGAAACATTAAATGCTTTGGACAATAAAAAATATAATTTATCTGATGGAATGTGTGTAATTTCTGATGAGAATGGCCCTTTGGGCCTAGGTGGAATTATTGGTGGCACAACTTCATCTACAGAAATGGATACAAAAAATATTCTTATTGAATCTGCTTACTTTGATCCATCAATAACTAGAAAAACTTCAAATATTTTAAATTTAAATAGTGATGCCAAGTATAGATTTGAAAGAGGAATAGATCCTAATTCAATTGAAACTGGATTACAAAAAGCAGCAGAGATGATTACAAAAATATGTGGTGGAGAAGTTAGTAAATTTCAAATTACAAAAACAAAAAAAATACCTCAGAAAGAAATTAAGTTAGAAAATAATTTTCCAGAAAAAGTTTTGGGAATTAATATAAATGTAAAAGAAATTATTAATATATTAGAAAAACTAGGTTTTAGGTGTAAAAAAAATACCAATACTATCACTACCAAAATTCCAAGTTGGCGACCTGATATATCTGGAAAAATAGATTTAGTTGAAGAAATAATAAGAATAAAAGGTTTAGAAAGAATTAAGTCTATAGAACCAAAAAAAATTAGATCAAATCAAACTTTGAATAATGAACAAAAACATTTTCACTTAACTCAAAGATCTATAGCTGCAAAAGGATATCTAGAGGCTATCACATGGTCGTTTACAAATGAAAAAATTAACAATTATTTTTTAAATTCAGGAAAAACAAATAGACTTATCAATCCAATAAGTTCTGATCTAGGAGTTTTACGTTCATCTATATTTTCAAATTTAATAGAAAAAGTTAGAGAAAATATTGATAGAGGTGAGGAAAATATTTCTTTGTTTGAAATAGGGCCAGTTTTTGAAGGAAAAAATCCGGGTGAACAAGTCATCACTGCTTGCGGTATTTCAGCTGGGTATGCTTTAAGACCTAATTGGAATGAGAAAGGAAGATTTTTAGATTTATTTGATGTTAAGAGAGATCTTTTGCATACGCTTTATGAGCTTGGAACAGATAAAGATAAAATTACAATAGAAACAAGCAATTTACCTGATTATTATCATCCAGGAAAAAGTGGAAATATTTCTTTTACAAATAATCCAAGTAACTCCTTCGCATCATTTGGAGAATTGCATCCAAATATTATAAATCAACTTAATATTAAAACAAATTCACTAGTTGGATTTGAATTAAACTTAGATAAATATATTAAATTAAAAGAAAAAATTAAAAAAACCAAAATAAGTTATGAATTTTCAGAGTATCAAAAATCAGAGCGAGATTTTGCTTTTATAGTAGACAAAAATATTCAAGCGCAAGAATTATTGAATTTGATTAAGAATGTAGACTTAACTTTGATTAAAGATATCTCAGTTTTTGATCTTTATGATGGAGAAAACATTCCAAACGAAAAAAAATCTTTAGCGTTTAAAGTAGTAATTCAGTCAGATGAAAAAGCTCTTACAGACAATGATATTAATACTCTCTCAAAAAAAATAATAACAACTGTAGAAGATAAAACTGGCTCTAAATTAAGATCTTAATGGATAAAATCGATAACATTAGAAATTTTGCAATTATTGCGCACATAGATCATGGCAAATCGACTATTGCCGATAGAATAATACATAAATGTGGTGGTTTGACAGATCGAGAAATGAAAGCTCAAGTTTTAGATTCCATGGATATAGAGCGAGAAAGAGGAATTACTATTAAAGCACAAACAGTTAAACTTAATTATAAATCTAAAAATGGTAAAGAATATATTTTAAATATAATTGATACTCCAGGACATGTAGATTTTAGTTATGAAGTAAGCAGATCACTTTATGCTTGTGAAGGTTCTATTCTTATTGTTGATAGTACACAGGGTGTTGAAGCACAAACATTAGCAAATGTTTATCAAGCTTTAGATATGAACCACGAAATAATTCCAATACTAAACAAAATAGATCTTCCCGCATCAGATTTAGATAAAACAACAAAACAAATTGAAGACGTAATTGGAATTGAAACTACTAACGCAATTCCTTGTTCAGGAAAAACAGGAGAAGGGATAGATGATATATTAGAAACTATTGTAAATTACCTTCCATCACCAAAAGGTAATAATAATAATATTCTTAAGTGCTTATTAGTTGATAGTTGGTACGACACTTATTTAGGAGTTGTAATATTAGTGAGAGTTATTGATGGTAAGATCAATAAAAATATGAAAATAAAAATGATGTCAACTAATCAAGATTACGTAGTTGAGAAGGTTGGAGTTTTTACACCAAAACCCAAAGATGTGAGTGAATTAAATACAGGTGAAATTGGTTTTATAATTACTGGAATAAAAAATCTTTCTGATACAAAAGTTGGAGACACAATTTGTGAAGCAAGCAAACCACTAGAAAAAGCTTTGCCAGGATTTAAACCTAGTAAACCTGTAGTTTTTTGCGGTTTATTTCCAGTTGATAGTTCTGATTATCAAAAATTAAAAGATGGTTTAGCAAAACTTCAATTAAATGATGCAAGTTTCTCATATGAGGCAGAGTCATCTTCTGCTCTGGGCCTAGGTTTCAGATGTGGTTTTTTAGGATTATTACATTTAGAAATTATAACTGAGAGATTAGAAAGAGAGTTTGATATTAATTTAATAACCACAACTCCTGGAGTTGTTTATAAAGTATATTTAAATAATAAAAAAATCCTAGAGCTTCAAAACCCTTCGAGTTTACCCGACCCTACAATAATTAATTATATTGAAGAACCTTGGATAAAAGCGACAATTATTACTCCAGATGAATATTTGGGCTCTATTATAAAACTCTGCCAAAATAAAAGAGGAATTCAAACTAATCTAAGTTATTCCGGAAATAGAGCGGTATTAAATTATGAAATACCTTTAAATGAAGTTGTTTTTGATTTTAATGATAGATTAAAATCTATGACCAGTGGGTATGCTAGTTTTGATTATGAAATACTAGGGCATAGAGAGGGAGATCTTGTGAAATTATCAATACTTGTAAATGCCGAACCTGTAGATGCCTTAGCAATGATGGTTTATAAAGATTTTGCACAAAGCATAGGTAGAGAAGTTTGTGAAAAATTAAAAGATTTAATTCCACGACATAACTTCATGATACCAATTCAAGCTGCAATAGGAGGTAAAATTATAGCAAGAGAAACTATAAAAGGATTTAAAAAAGATGTTTTAACAAAGATTCATGGAGGTGGAGCTTTAGATAGAAAGAGAAAATTATTAGAAAAACAAAAAAAAGGCAAAGCTAAAGCCAAACAATTTGGAAAAGTTGAAATCCCACAAGAAGCTTTTATAGGAGTGCTTAAAATATCTAAAGAGAATTAATATGATCTATGATTGCTTTTCTTATTGGGATGAAGATTTACTCTTAGATTTAAGATTAAATATACTTGATAAATTTGTAGACTACTTTGTTATTGTTGAAGGAAATAAAACTTGGCAGAACAATTCAAAAGAACTTATTTTTGATATAAATAAATTCAAAAAATTTAAAGATAAAATCATTTATATTCCAGTTGATGATTTACCAGATGGCAAGAACCCTTATTTAAGAGAAAATCATCAAAGAAATTGTATTTTAAGAGGATTAAAAAAGGCTCAAAAAGAAGATTTGATTATTATTTCAGATCTTGACGAAATTCCAAATCCTGAAACATTTAATTTATTCAAAAAAGAAATGAAATATGCTGTTTTCCAACAAAAGCATTTTTATTATAAATTTAATCTGCAAAGTAAAAATCATCCATTTTGGTTAGGTAGTAGAATATGCATTTTTAGTGAATTAAAATCACCTCAGTGGTTAAGAGATCTTAAATTTAAAAAGAGACCTTTTTGGAGACTAGATAAAAAAAGATTGAATAATATTTTGCCAAATGGTGGATGGCATTTTTGTAATTTGAAAACTTTAGACAAGCTTAAATATAAATATGAAAATTTATGCGAAACTAATGACCCTATTGTATTTAATGAAAAAATAGATCAAAAATATTTAACTGAAAAAAATATTCAAAATAATATAGAAAATAGAAGAGATATAATTGGAAGAAATGACGAATTTATAAAAATAAATATTGATAAGTCGTTTCCTCAATATTTAATTCACAATCTAGATAAATATAAAAATGATTGGGTTGCCTAATTTAATTTTTTTGGATACAAAATTATCCAATTCATAGTTTTAGGTCTACCTTCAGACATCATTAGATATTTTTCATCATCCGAAAAATCATCAAGTATATCGAAATCAAAAGGGTTTTTTGAAGTATCCCTGATTTTATTTACTTTAAAAAACTTATTAATATTTTTATAAAAAATACTGATTTTTCTTTTATTCAATACATTAAAGCTATGTTCCTCAATTATAAAAAAACTATTAGAAAAATACTTACAAAATTCTTTATTAAATAAATCAAATTCATTACCCTCGATATCAACAAGAAATAAAATTTTTCTTTTATTTATTTTATTTAAATTAATTTTTAGAGAATGAAAATTTGCTTCATGATGAATGGTAATTTTTTTACTGACTTTGTTAATTTTTGCATTTTTAAATAAAATATTTCTACTTTTTTTCTCTATTTCATATGCGAGTCCTAATTTAAAAATATTTTTTTTTATTAAACTGATCAGATGGTACCCTTCAGCTGCTCCTAAATCTACAAAACAAGTTAATTTGAATTTTTTTTTTAAAAAAATAATTTTTTCCTGAATTTGTCTTTCATATGTTCCCAAATATTTTGGAGCAAAATCAATATTTGACCAACCATGTGAATTTAATAATTTAGTTCCAGAATATGGTCCGAAAATAATTCTTTGTTTTGAATGTTTTTCCAACTTTTTTCCTAAAACTTTTTTTTTCTTTTCAATAAAATTAGATAGACCAGTTTTATAAAAATTTTTATTTATAAAATAATAATATACTCCATCTAATCCATTGTTTTGAAATATGGAGTTATATTTTCTAAATTTTTTACTTATATAAAAAACTAAAAAGATAAAAAATATTGTTAGGATTGCATATATTAAATACATCTGGAAATATTATATATATAATAAATCGAATTAAAAATATATTTGCATTTATTTGATTATAAATTAACTATTGTATTTTATAGATTATGGAAGATTTAATATCAATTCTTATTATGATGATTGCGGGTTACGCAATAAGATTTGCATTAATATATTCCGGTCAATTATGGGCAAAAACCTTTTCTCAAACTGTATCTTTTTTTATTTTACCAACTATAACTTTCATTATAACCAAAACAATTTATGGCAATATCGCTCTATCTTTAGGAATGATAGGAGCTCTGTCTATAGTAAGATTTAGACATCCAGTTAAGAGCGCTTTAGAGCTAATTATATATTTTGATTTAATTACAATAGGAATTGCGGCAAGTGTTAAAAATAATTATGCAATATTATTAAGTGTTATTACAGTACTTGTCTTGATTGGTCTTAAACTAATTAATAATTTTTCAAAAAATAATAAAAAAGGTGGTTTTTATAATATTTCATTCAGTGAAGGAATTGATTTAAATCAAATTGAAATTTCATCTACGAGTAAAATATCTTCTATTGAAGAAAATAAGTATTTAAAATCAATTATAATTAATTCTGAAAGTGGAGAATATATTTATAGACTGGTATTTGAGAACAAAGAAGTATTACAAAAATTTAAAAATGAAATAGAAAATATAGATAGTATTAAAAAAATAGATGTTAATTATATTTAGGAAAATACTTCTTATTCTAATTATTCTAACTTCAATAAGTATTACTCAAGCATTTAGCAAGATAGGCAAGGAATGTGCTAAACTTAATTTTGAAAATACGCCTTTATTTAAAGAAAAAAAATTAGAATTAATAGACATTAAAATAAAAAATTATAGAGATTGGCAAGTTAATAATATTAGGATTTTAACTAACAATAGCCATGTTATTCCTGAAAAATTTAAGAAAAGATTTAAAGCAGAAATTAAAATTTTTTTTTCAGATAATACAAGTTGCATATTTGAGGGAAAAGTCAGAACTCAAGGGGATTTAAAAGATCATATCTTTTATAAAAATGGAAAAGTTTTTCAGAGTTTAGATGTAAGTTTAAATGATGGACATATAAACAATATTACAAAATTTAAACTTTTTTTAAATGGAACTAGAGGTAAAGAAGAAGATGAAGTTTTTATGACTGTATTATTAAGAGAATTTGGTTTTTTAGCTCCTAGAACAGAAATAGTTAATATAAAAATAAATGATCAAAAAATAAAAATGTTATTTCAAGAAAAAATTTCTAAAGAATTTCTAGAATTTAATAGAAGAAGAGAAGGCCCCATTCTTGAAGGGGATGAAAAATATATGATGAATTTTATATCCAATGTAAAAAATAATCCTGCAATTGATTGGACAGAAATTTTTAGACTGTCTGATTTAGGTTCTAAGATTCAATTATCAAAACAAACAAATTCAAAATGGTCAATCAAAAATCAAACATTTACAGAAATAAGTTTTGATGCACTAAATAAGTTAAACTTTGTATATTTGGTTTATCTCAATAACTATAAAGATAAGAAAAACAACTATTCTTTTCTAAATTATAATTTAGATAATATCTTATTAGCACAAAATAATTTTGAAAATTTAAACAAACTAAACATATATAATAATCTTTTATTAGCAGCAAATGGAGAGCATGGTTTATACGTTCATAACAGAAAATTTTATTGGAATTCAATAGAAAATTATTTTGAGCCAATATATTATGATGGTGAATTTAACTTAGAAAAAAAGATTAAAAATCTAAATTTTCCTCTAAGTCTTGATTATGAGCAATCCATAGACAGAACTATAGATTTGATCAATTCTCTTGATAAGAAAAAAATACTTCAAGATATTAACTCTAAAAACTTAATTTTAAGTAAAAAAAAATTAAATAAAAAAATAAGTAATTTAAATGAAAATCTAATTTTAATAAAAAAATTATTTAATCAAAAAAATAAGGATGATTTATTTTACAATCTTGAAAGTTATAAAAGTAAAGATTTATTTTATAATTACTTAGAAAATTTGAAAAAGCAAAAAATCAAGTTCAAATTTGCCGTATATGATCATCTTAAAAATTTAAACTATTCTGACATTCAAATTTGTGAAAATAATATTGAAAATTGCGATCAAAATCTACTTTTGGATCCGAACATCAAAAGAGATTTATTAGAAGGAAAGCTAAAAATTGATGGCTTTAACTATCAATTTATCAAAAGCGAAAATAATACATCTAATAAATACGAAAGGTTAAGTTTAAACGATAATAATTTTATAGATGTAAGTTTTATTTATAATAGTGGCATAGTGTACAATTACGATAAAGAAAATAAAAATTTTAAAATAAATCAAATAAATCCAGAAGGTAGAGCATTTTTTATTGGAGGAAAAATCAACAATATAAATATTGAATTTAATGGAAAAGAAAATCAATATTTAAACAAGCAAATTGTGGAATATGATCATAAAACTTTAACTGGCTGTTTATCTTTTGTTAAGAATATATTTGTTAATTCAAATCTTATTGTGAAGTATTCCAATTGCGAAGATGGGATAAATGTTATTAGCTCTAATGGCTATATAGACAGTATAGATTCCAAAAATTCAGTTTTAGATGGAATTGATTTAGATTTTTCTGATTTATTTATTAATAATATAAAAGTTAATGACTCAGGAAATGATTGCATAGATTTCTCAAGTGGCAATTATGAAATAAAATCTTTTAAACTTTTAAATTGTGGCGATAAAGGAATATCTGTTGGAGAAAAAACTATAGCAAAAATTGAAAATGTAGAAATTGGAAATGCAGATATTGGAATAGCATCAAAAGACTCCTCTGAAGTTTACATAAACCAATCAAAAATTTCAGATACAAACAATTGTCTGGCCACATATAAAAAAAAACAAGAATTTGATGGTGGCTTCTTAAAGATCACTTCTTCAGAATGTAAAAATTTTAAAAGATATAAATTTGAGGATGAATTTTCTAAAATAAATATTTCAAAAGAACTTTAAATGAGTTTTAGAATAGAAAAAAAAATTTTTATAAAAAAAATAAATCTTTTTGAATTTAAAAAGACCCTTTTTTCCAATGGGGTTAAAACATTATTTCAAAACAGGAAAGTACAAAGTATCTATTTTGATAATAAAAATAAACAAATGTACCTAGACTCTATTGAAGGACTTACTCCTAGAAAAAAAATAAGAGTGAGAAATTATCCAAACACATCTGATGTTTCTTATAAATTAGAAACAAAAATATCAAGTGTAGAAGGACGACACAAAATAGCGAAGAAAATTTCAAATGATTATTTTAAAAAAATAAAATTTGAGGGTCTTTTTGACTCCAAATATGGTGTATGCATGCCGTTATTAAATGTAATATATGAGAGAGAATATTTAAAAAAAGATGATATCAGAATAACCATAGACACGGATATTACATATAATATTCACAACAACGAAGTGACTAAAAAAGATGAAAATATTATAGTTGAATTAAAGACTTCAAAAAATAAGGATATTGATGATATTTTTGAAAAA
>CACLIZ010000006.1 GCA_902607115.1 uncultured Pelagibacteraceae bacterium
GGATTTTTTTCAAATATTTTTATACAGTGAAGTATTAAATCATTAAAATCACAAGCGTTTAGATCAAGAAGTTTTGATTGATAGACTTTATAAATCTTAAGAAATGATGCTTCTAGCCTCTCACTTTTTTTCAAAACTACTTCATCGGGATACCAACCTTTGTTTTTCCATTTTTCAATTACATTAAGAATATAATTTGGTGAAATTTTTTTAGTGTCAATATTTTCTGATTTACAAATATTTTTTATCAATTTTTTTTGATCATCTTGATCTACTATGGTAAAATTATAATTTAAGTCTGCCGCTCTTGCATGTTTTCTCAAAATCTTTACACATATAGAATGAAAAGTTCCAACCCAAGGCATGCCAAATTTTTTCTTTTTTAAATTCGAAAGAACTCTACCGAGCATTTCACTGGCTGCTTTATTTGTAAATGTAACAGCTAAAATTTCATTTGGAGTAGCTTTACCAGATAGAATTATATGACAAATTCTTGATGTTAATACTTTTGTTTTTCCAGATCCTGCACCAGCGACAATTAATAGTGGTCCATTTAAATATGTTACAGCCTCTTTTTGCTTTTCATTTAAATCTTTTAGATAATCAAAATTTAACATTTATAATTTAAGTTGTATAAGTATTTTTTAATATAATGAAAAAAAAAATATTTACACTACCTTTTAAAAGTGATTTTTTTAAAGAACAAGATCCTTTTCATCTAGTAATTGTTTTTTTTATAATTTTTTTTGGAACTGCTATTTTTTTTTCAGTACCTACATTTTATGATTATCAAAATTATAAGCAAAAAATTGAAAAGACGATTAATAAGGAATTTAAAATTAAAATTTACAATTTAGAAGATATAAGTTTTCGATTTATACCATCTCCACACTTGGTGATTAAAAAGGCAGATTTTAAAATTAAAGAAAGTGAAACTTATTCAATTTCAAAGCTAGAAAATATTAAAATTTTTATATCAATATCAGAATTTTATAAATCTAAAAATTTTAAAATTAAAAAAATTGTAGTTAGCAAGTCAAATCTTTATCTTAATAAGCAATCATTAATAAATTTTATACAAAACTTAAAAAAAAATATTGTAAATCATTTTATAATTAAAAGGAGTAAAATTTTTTTCAAAAATGATAAAAATGAAATAATATTAATTTCTACAATTAACAATTTTGATTACAAAATTGATTTCGTTAATAATAAAAAAATTTTAAAAATCATTGGAAATATTTTTGACCTAGATTATGAATTTAAATATATTATTGATTATAATGAACACAATATTCAAAATACAAATTTAAAATTTAAGAATCCAAATTTAATAATTGAAAACAAATTAATTGATAATCATTCTGAAGATTTTAATCAGCAAGGAAATTTTAAAATTGATTTTTTGAATCACAATAACCATGTAAAATACAATATCAAAAATAATAAAATAAGCTTTTTAAATAAAAATACAAAAAATTCTAATTTTGATTTAAATGGTTTAATAAACTTTAATCCTTTTCATTTTGACCTAAATTTAGATTTAAAAAAAATTAGTTTAATAGAAATTGAAAAATGGCTCTACTTTATTCACAGGAATCAAATAACTAAATATGAAAACTTATCAGGAAATGTAAAATTAAATTTCATAAATGTGAAAGACAAAGCAATTAAGAAAGGAAATTTTTCTTTAATTTTTGAAAATTCAAAAATGTTCTTAGGAGATAATAAATTTTATTTAGGTGATTATGCTTCAGTTGAAATCAGTGAATATGAATATCTTGATAATGAAGATCAAATTCTTCAAATTAAAGCAAAAGTAAATATTTTTAATAATGAAAAGTTTAACAGGTTTTTATTTAATTATAATAAAGATAAAATATTAAATAAAAATTTATATTTTACTTATCAATATAATGCTAATTCTTTAACTAGCTTTATATCAAAAGTATCTGATAAGGGATTTGAGAATGCTGTTGAATTATACAAATTCACTAACTTGCAACAATTAAAAAACTTACTAAAAGATGATAGTGTGCTTAAGCTGGAGTAATCATTTTTTTTGGATTAACTATATTTAAATATTCTTTTTCAGTAACTAGTCCACTTTTTATTGCTTCAAGCTTTAATGTTGTTCCATTTTTAAGCGCAGTTTTTGCAATTTTAGCAGCATTGTCATAACCAACTTTTGGCGCCAAAGCTGTAACCAACATTAGTGAACTCTCTAAATCCTTTTTAATTTTTTTAATATCTGCCTTTATTCCTTTAACACAAAACCTTGCGAAATTATTTGAACTGTCAGCTAGAAGATCAATTGACTGAAGAATATTATGTGCAATTAAAGGTTTGAACACGTTTAATTCAAATTGACCTTGAGAACCTGCAATAGTAATACCATTGTGATTTCCTATTACTTTCACGCAAACCATAGTTACAGCCTCCGACTGAGTTGGGTTAACCTTTCCAGGCATCATTGAAGATCCGGGTTCATTCGCTGGGAGAATTAATTCACCATATCCAGCTCTTGGACCTGAACCAAGAAATCTTATATCGTTAGCTATTTTCATTAAACAAACTGCAGCAGTGTTTAATGTTCCTGAAAAATTAACAATTGCATCATGTGCAGCCAAAGCAGCAAATTTATTTTTTGCTGGTTTAAAATTTATTTTTGTAATTTTACTTATTTCCTTACAAATTTTTTTATCAAAATTTTTTCTAGTATTCATGCCTGTACCAATCGCTGTTCCACCTTGGGCTAAGAAATATATTTCATTTAGTGCGTTTTTTACTCTATTAATTGTTTCTTCTAGTTGTGACTGATATCCAGAAAATTCTTGTCCCAATGTTAATGGAGTGGCATCCTGAAGATGCGTTCTTCCAACTTTAATAATATTTTTGAATTTAGAAACTTTTTTTTTCAACTCTTTATTAAGTAAATTAAGCGAAGGTAATAATTTATTTCTCGTTTCGAGAGCTATGGCGATATGCATTGCACTTGGAAAAACATCATTAGTTGATTGCGATTTATTAACATGATCATTAGGGTGAACGGGTTTTTTCGTACCTAGTTTTCCACCTAAAATTTGAATAGCTCTATTTGCAATAACTTCGTTAACATTCATATTAGTTTGAGTTCCAGATCCAGTTTGCCATACTTTCAAAGGAAAATGTTCATCTAACTTTCCTTTTATTACTTCATTCGAAGCTTTGATTATTGCATTTGCAATTTTTGAATCAATTTGTTTTTCATTTTTATGAACTGAAGCCGCTGATTTTTTGATTATTGCAATTGATTTAATTAATGTTGGTCTAACTTGAAACTCGCCTATATCAAAATATTTTTTTGATCTCTGTGTAGAAGCTCCCCAGTACTTATCCACAGGTACATTAATTCCGCCTATGCTATCGTATTCTTTTCTATTTTTCATAATATAATTAAAGGTATTAAAATGTTATACATTAAAACAATTAAAAATCCTAGCAGTTGAAAAACAAGGAGAAAAAATGACAAATTTTGAAAAAGTAGGTTTATTTATGAGCACCTTCGGGCAAGAAGTTAAAAAAAAATCTGGGCTTTCTAGTGAAAAAATTAATTCATTAAGAATAAGTTTGATTCACGAGGAACTAGATGAATTAACAAAAGCCATAAAAGAAAATGATGTTTTAGAAGTAGCAGATGCTTTAACAGATATATTGTATGTTACTTATGGTGCGGGACATGCTTTTGGTATTAATCTTGATAAATGTTTTGAAGAAGTTCAAAAATCTAATATGAGCAAACTCGGAAAAGATGGAAAGCCAATTTATAATGAGAGCGGAAAAGTAATGAAGGGTCCAGATTATTTTAAACCTGATCTATCTAAATTTTTAATTAAGAACTAGATCCAAAAAGGTTTTTTAATTTTTATTTTTGCCCTATTAGTTATTAAAATTTCTTCAATTTTAAAATTTGGATCTTTAAATTTAAAAAGTCCAAAAGCAAACTTGGAGTTATTAATTATTTTTCCTACTTCGTTGTCGTTTATTTTAATTATTTCGTCCAAATCAATATTTCCTTCAATTATTTCTACTGGGTATACCTTTTTACTAATTTTTTCTTTCAATTTCATTCTGGCAGTATTCTCTTGGCCAACATAACAACCTTTTTTAAAATCAATAGCATTTAATTCCTCTGAGTTTGTTTCTAGTCCAAATATTCTATTTTGAAAATTTTTTGTATCAGAATTTGGAATTCCAAGAGAGTGACTTAGCTGATAATATTCATTCACGTCCGAAATTTTAAGATTTAGTTTCTTTGCAGATAAATAAAGTTTTTCAAGATTAATAACAATTCTTGCGCCTAAATCTACACATCTTGGATCTAAAATTACCGGGTCTTCTCTAAATTTTATTGTCATTCCAATTTTATTATTGTTCTTTTCGAACTCAGAAAATTTATCTTTCGATAGTGCCGCAACAACGAATTCATTTGAAAGATTGGTAATTTCTACTTTTGATCTTAATTTATATAAACTTAACTGCTTATAAAGACTTTCAATTTGATATTTTGGACAATCTAAAAAAAATCCACCTTTATGCTTAACAACTATAAATTCAAATAAATATTTTCCTTGAGGAGTTAATAGATATGAAAAACAACTTTGATTATCTGTTACTTTATTTAAGTCGTTACTAATTATATTTTGCAAATAATCAAATGTATCATTTCCATTAATATAAATTATTCCCCTATCTTCTAATATATAAATACTTTCTTTATTCATAATTGATTATCAATTAAATATAATATAGTAACTTTTTTACCAAATGTTAGATCTTATAATTAAAAATGGACAGTGCTATATTGATGGCGAGTTAAAAAATGTAGATGTTTCCATTAAAGATGGAAAAATTCAAGACATTGGTCAAATTTCTGAAGAATCCAAAGATATTATAGATGCCAAAGGATTAACAGTTCTACCTGGATGTATAGATACTCAAACTCATTTTAGAGAACCGGGATCTACAGATACGGAAGATCTTCATTCTGGAAGTAGAGCAGCAATTGTGGGTGGAATTACAGCAGTATTTGAAATGCCCAATACTAATCCACCAACATCAAATAAAAAAGAATTTCAAAAAAAATTAGATTTAGCTAAAAATAGAATGTATTGCAATTATGCTTTTTATTTTGGGGCAACAGCTGATAACGCAGATGAGTTATCAGATTTAAAGAATTTAGAGGGTTGTTGTGGAATTAAACTTTTTGCAGGCTCTTCAACTGGCAACCTTTTAGTTGCTGAAGAAAAAGATATTGAAACAGTATTTAAAAATAGTTCCAAAGTAGTTGCAGTTCATTCTGAGGATGAAGAAATTTTAAATATTAATAAAAAATTAATTAAAAGAGGAGATGTACATTCCCATCCAATTTGGAGAAGTGATGAATGTGCAATTTCTTCTACCAGAAGAATAGTTAGAATCGCAGAGCGTTATAATAAAAAAGCTCATGTTCTTCATATAACAACTAAGCAAGAGATTGATTTTTTATCACAACACAAGGGAAATATTACTTTTGAGATTACCCCGCAACATCTAACAATTTATGCACCAGATTGTTATGACAAACTTGGCACGTATGCGCAGATGAATCCTCCCTTAAGAGATAAATCTCATTACGATAGATTGTGGTATGCAGTTAAAAATAATCTAAATGATACTATAGGGTCAGACCACGCTCCTCATTTAAAAATAAACAAAGATAAAGAATATCCCAATTCACCTTCAGGCATGCCGGGAGTTCAAACTTTAATGCCAGTTATGTTAAACCATATTAATGATGGAAAACTTTCACTTACTCAATTAATAAATCTTGTTTGTGAAAATCCAGTTAAGATTTTTGGAATAAAAAATAAAGGATTTATTAAAGAAGGATTTGATGCTGACTTCACAATAGTTGATATGAATAAAAAAATTGTAATTAAAAATGAAAATATTGAGAGTAAATGTGGATGGTCTCCTTTCAATGGTTATGAGTTCAAAGGAACACCTGTTTCAACAATTATTGCTGGAAAAATAAAAATGCAAGATGGTAGGATAATTGGCGATCCTGATGGCAAACCAATGAAATTTAAATAACTTTTGAAGAAAAGCTATTAACCAAAACAACGCCAACTACTATAAGAAATAATCCTAAAACTGCTTGCCAACTTAAAGTTTGTTTAAAAAAGAAATACCCAAAAATTGCAATTGTAAATATTCCTAATCCACTCCAAGTTGCATAAACAATAGCAATGGGAATTTTGTGTAATACGTGAGTAAGACAATATAAAGCTGATAAATAACAAGTAGCAGCTACAGCTGTTGGAATTATTTTTGTAAAATTTTGCGTAGAAGGAAGAAGCAATGTTCCTGTCACTTCAAAGAAAATTGCCACAAACATAAAAATATATGCTTTTGTCATTATTTCAAAATTTTACTATTTATTAAATCTTGTTTTATTTCATCTAAAATTGCAGGATCATCAATAGTTGCTGGCATTTTGTATTCTTCTTTATCAGCAATTTTTCTTACCGTACCTCTTAAAATTTTACCTGACCTTGTTTTTGGTAATCTTTTTACAACTATTGCTATTTTAAATGCTGCAACAGGACCAACTTTATCTCTAACCATTTGAATACATTCTTTTGAGATAGTCTCATTATCTTTTGTAACGCCAGCTTTTAAAGCAATAAGACCGATAGGAAGCTGACCTTTTAACTGATCTTTAATTCCTATAACCGCACATTCAGCTACAGATTGATGTTCTGAAAGAACTTCTTCTATTGCACCTGTGGACAATCTATGACCTGCAACATTAATTATGTCATCTGTTCTAGACATTATCCAAACATAACCATCTTCATCTATATGTCCCGCATCATATGTTTGATAATATCCATCATAGTTGGTCATATAATTTTCTTTATACCTTTGATCTGCATTCCAAAGAGTTGGAAATGTGCCTGGAGGTAATGGAAGTTTAACAACTATATCTCCCATCTCATTAGTTTTTGCCAAAGAATTATCTGGTTTAATTACTTTTACATCATATCCTGGCACTGGTTTACACGCAGAACCATATTTTGTTTTTTGCATTTCGATACCTGTACAGTTTCCACTAATTGACCAACTTGTTTCTGTTTGCCACCAGTGATCGATTACAGGAACTTTTAATAAATTTTCAGCCCATTTAATTGTATCTGGGTCAGCTCTTTCTCCGGCCAAGAATAAAGATTTAAATGAACTTAAATCATATTTAGAAAAGAATTTTCCATCTGGGTCTTCTTTTTTAATAGCTCTAAAAGCGGTTGGCGCAGTAAACAAAGATTTAATTTTATAATCTGAAATAATTTTCCAGAAAACACCGGCATCTGGTGTTCCAACAGGCTTACCTTCGAATAATACTGTTGTACATCCTTTAAATAACGGAGCGTAAACGATGTAAGAATGTCCAACTATCCATCCAATATCGCTCGCAGACCACCAAACATCATCTTCATCAATATTATAAATATTTTTCATTGTCCATTTAAGAGCTACAATGTGTCCACCTATATCTCTTACTATTCCCTTAGGTATTCCAGTTGTTCCCGATGTATATAAAATATAAGCAAAGTCATTAGATCCCATTTCAACACAATCTTTATTTTTTGCATTAGATAAAGATTCATCCCAACTAATTTCTTTAGGAGCATTTAATTTTACCTCATGATTTTTTCTTTGAAAAAATATTACTTTTTCTAATTTATGCTTTGCAAGCTTTAATGCTCCATCTACCAAAGGTCTGTATTCAACTGTTTTTCCTGGTTCAAACCCACATGAAGCAGTAATTAAAATTTTTGCCTTGCTGTCGTCTATCCTACTAGCAAGTTCATTTGATGCAAATCCACCAAAGACGACAGAGTGTATGGCTCCAATTCTACCACAGGCAAGCATTGCAATTACTGCCTCAGGTATCATCGGCATGTATATAACAACTCGGTCTCCTTTTTTAATTCCAAGGTTGTCCAAAGCTCCTGAAAATTTAGAAACTTTTTCTTTTAATTGATCAAACGTGAATTGAGCTTTGTTTCCAGTTATCGGACTATCATAAATTAAAGCAATTTTATCACCTTTACCTTTTTCAATATGATGATCTAGAGCATTGTAACAGGTGTTAGTTACCCCATCCTCAAACCATTTATAGAAAGGGGGGTTAGATTTATTTAAAATTTTATTTGGTTTTTTAAACCAAAAAATATCTTCAGAAATATTTTTCCAAAAATCCTCAGGATTTTTTATTGAATTTTCATAAATTTGATTAAATTTTTGACCCATTATGATTTGTTATTAAGAAGCATTTCAATATAGATTTTATGTTACAGGTTGTATTTAATTTTAAAAAGGTAATAAAATCAATACTTTTTAATGCCCAAAAAAACTTTTAATACACAATTATATTTGATATTAAGCCCTAACTTAGGAATGACCATAATGGTTATTCTGTAGTTTAAATTTAAACTATAAATAAACAAAAGAGGGAGTTTTTAATATGAAAAAACTTAAACTTTTTGCGCTAGCAACTGTTGCCCTATTGGGTTTTTCAGGTGCTGCAAACGCAGAAACTGTTCTCTTGGCTTCTGACGACTTTGTTGGAATTTCCTTTTGGGTAATTTCAATGGGTATGTTGGCTGCTACTGCATTCTTTTTCATGGAAAGAGGATCAGTTGCATCTGGATGGAGAACTTCAGTAACAGTTGCAGGACTTGTAACTGGTATTGCATTTATCCACTATATGTACATGAGAGGCGTATGGGTACAAACTGGAGAATCACCAACTGTATACAGATATATTGATTGGTTAATTACAGTACCTTTACAGATGATTGAATTCTATTTAATTCTTGCAGCTGTAAGAAAAGTACCAGGCGGAATTTTCTGGAGATTGTTAATTGGATCTTTAGTAATGCTAGTTGGTGGATACATGGGAGAAGCAGGTTACATCAATGCTCTTCTTGGTTTCATAATTGGTATGGCTGGATGGTTATACATTCTTTATGAAGTATTCTCAGGTGAAGCTGGTAAAGCAGCGGCTAAAAGTGGTAACAAAGGTCTTGTAACTGCATTTAGTGCAATGAGAATGATCGTAACAATAGGTTGGGCTATTTACCCATTAGGTTATGTATTTGGTTACCTAACAGGTGGAGTAGACGCAAATTCACTTAACGTGATTTACAACCTTGCAGACTTTATTAACAAAATCGCATTCGGTTTAGTTATTTGGGCTGCAGCGATGCAAAATACATCAGCTAGATCTAGATAATAATTATTACTAGACTAGACTATAATTAATAGGGCGAGCATGTTTTACATGCTTGCCCTATTTTTTTTAGTGATTATATAAGATGAATGGCTAAAATTACTTATATAGAACATAACGGTAAATCTCACACAATTGATGTAGAAAATGGTTTAACCGTTATGGAGGGTGCTGTTCAAAACGATATATCAGGAATTGATGCTGACTGTGGTGGCTCAATGGCATGTGCTACCTGCCATGTTTACGTCAAAGAAGATTGGTTTAATAAAGTTCCCTCTAAAACAGAAGGAGAGGATGATATGTTAGATCAAGCTTATGAACCTAAAAAAAATAGTAGACTAAGTTGCCAACTCATAGTCTCAGATGAATTGAACGGATTAATAGTTAATTTACCAGAGAAACAAATTTAATGATTAAAACAGATGTAGTAATTATTGGAGCTGGTCCAACAGGATTATTTTGCGCACATCAGTTGGGTGTAATTGGATTGAAGTGCGAAATAATTGATAACCTAGATAAAGCTGGAGGACAATGTATTGAACTTTATCCTGATAAACCAATTTATGATATTCCTGCAATTCCAGAATGTACGGGTGAAGAATTAACAAAAAATTTACTTAAACAAATTAAACCATTTAATTTTAAAATTCATGTAAGCCAAAGAGTAGAAAAAGTATCTAAAGAAGGAATTAATTGGAAATTAACAACAAGTAGCAAAATAGAGTTTTTATCTCCCAATATCGTTATTGCCGGTGGAGTCGGATCATTCGAACCTAGAAAATTTTCTGTTAAAGAATGTGAAAAATTTGAGAATAATTCAATTTTTTATTCTATTAAAGATAAATCTATATTTAATGGCAAAATAGTATCTATTTTTGGCGGTGGAGACAGTGCTTTGGATTGGGCTATAGAATTATCAAAAAATTCAAAAGTAATATTAGTTCATAGAAGAGATGAATTTAGAGGAGCATCATCAAGTGTAGATAAAGTTAAACAATTAAAAAAAGAAAATAAAATTGAATTATTTACAATGTATCAGTTATCCAAAGTATCTGGAGATAACAACCTAGAAAGCATGGAAATAAAACATGATGATGGTACAACAAAATCATTTAAAACAGATTATCTTTTAGGTTTTTTTGGTTTAATTATGCAACTTGGTCCTATTTTAGATTGGGGCCTGAACTTTGACAAAAAAACAATAAAAGTAAATACTGAGAATTTTGAAACCAATCAAAAAGGAATTTTTGCAATAGGTGATATTTGTTTATATCCAGGAAAATTAAAGCTTATCTTATCAGGTTTTCATGAAGGCGCTTTGGCAGCAAGAGGATGTTTTAAGTATGCTAGACCAGATGAAAAATTAAGATTTGAATTTACAACTACTTCAAAAGCTATTCGCGAAAGACTAGGTAAATAAAATTGATAGAACTTTTTTCAGCTGATACTCCCAATGGAAAAAAGATTAGTATAATGCTTGAGGAGATTTGTTTTGAATATAAAGTCACAAAATTAAATTTAAATGATGGCGATCAGTTTAAGTCAGAATTTAGAAAGATAAGTCCTTTTAGTAAAATTCCTGTAATCATAGATCATAAAAATAATGGAGAAGCAATTTTTGAATCTGGAGCCATCCTTATATATCTTGGTGAAAAAAGTGGAAAATTTTATGATATCAAAGAGAGATTAAAAATTAATCAATGGTTAATGGCTCAAATGGGTTATGTAGGACCTATTATTGGACAACATCATCAATTTCATCATTACAATCCTGGTAAGAGCGAATTTGGAGAAGAACGATATTTTAAGATTGTTCGCTCAATCTACAATGATTTAGATGAAAGACTTGGTAGTTCAAAGTTTCTAGCAGGTCCAAACTATACAATAGCAGATATTGCAACCTGGCCATGGATTGCTAGGCACGAGTGGCATGATATTGGGCTAAAAAAATTCAAGAACTTAACTCGGTGGTATTTAGAAATATCAAATAGAGAAGCCGTTATAAAAGGATATGATTTTATGAAAAGAGGAGAAGTTATCCCAAAACCTTAGTCGTCAGCGTAAACTTTTTCTTCTTTTTCATGTTTTTCTTGAGCAGCAATACACAAAGTTGCAACTGGTCTTGCCATTAACCTTTTTAAACCAATTGGTTCTCCAGTGTCTTCGCAAAAACCATAAGTGCCATCTTGAATTCTTTTTAAAGCGGAGTCTATTTTAGAAATTAACTTTATTTGTCTATTAATTGCTCTTAGCTCTACATTTTTTTCTGTATAAGAGCTTGCCTGATCTACAATATCGGCGGATGTGCTGTTGTCGTCCATAGAACTATTATAGATAGCTTGATTACTTGTTCTTTTTAATTCAGTCTTCCAATCTTGTAATTTTTTTTTAAAAAATGCCAAATGTTTTGGGCACATATATTTTTCATTTTCTTTTGGGGTATATGTCTTAGAAATTTTTACCATTTCAATATTAAAAACTTGGTGAATATATTCATCAATTAATTACTGTCAAGGAAGCATTAATTGTATAAATTGTTGAAAATGGCTGAAAATAAAAAAAAAATATTAAATTTATTTTATATTTTTATCATTACACATTTAGTTCTATGGACAGTTGTGCCCACAATAGTGAATCAAAATTTGCCATTAGACACAATAGAGGCTTTAGCATGGGGTAGTAATTTAGACTGGGGATTTAACAAACATCCTCCATTAAGCGCTTTTTTTTCAGAAATTTTTTATAGAGTATTTGGACCGCAAGACTGGGCATATTATTTACTAAGTCAAATATTTGTAATAATTTCCTTTTATTTTGTTTTTAAATTATCAAATGAGTTGTTAAATAATTTAAAACTAAGTTTTATTTCAGTATTGTTATTAGAAGCAATTTATTTCTATAATTTTACTTCACCAGAATTTAATGTGAATGTTAGTCAACTACCTTTTTGGACCCTTACAGTTTTTTTTACATGGAAAATATTTAAGAAAAAAGAGCCAAATATTTTTGATTTAATATTTTTAGGAATTTTTGCTGCAGCAGGATTTTTATCTAAATATTTATTTTTATATTTGTTAATTTCTATTGATTTATTATTTGTTTATTTAATATTAGTATTAAAAGATAGAAAATTTCAATTTACTTACTTAATATCTTTGGAAGTTTTTATATTGTTATTAATTCCTCATTTAGTTTGGCTAGCAAATAACGATTATGTAACAGTCACCTATGGACTTGCTAGAACTGGCCTTGAGTCTAGTCAAATAATTAATAATATAATAAATCCTGCTTTATTTGTTTCAAAGCAAATTGGTATTTTAATACCTTTTTTTGCTTTATCTTTCATATTGTTAAAAAAAATTAAAATTAAACTAAATACAAAAGATAAAAAAATTAATTTTTCTAATTTTTATCAATATAGCTCCTATTCTTTTAATGGCTGTTACTTCATTAATTTCTGGTTCAAAAATTAGAACTATGTGGATGACACCATTTTATTTGTTTATGGGTTTATTAATAATTTATTTATTCAAAAATCAGATAAATTTAAAAAAATTAAATAATTTTATTATAAGTTTTGTGTTTTTATTTTTACTTTCGCCATTCGTTTATGCTTATGTTTCTTTAACCAAAGATGATAAGCGAACAGATTATTCAGGAAGAGAGATTGCTGAAAAAGTTCAGATTGAATGGGATAATAATTTTGATGAACCAATAGAGTTTGTAATCGGAGATGAATGGGAAGCTGGAAACCTTTCATATCATTTAAAATCTAGACCTAAATGGGAAGGTTTCTTAAGTAATAATAAAATCCTTAACGAAGCCAATGAATATATTTGCATAGATAATATTTGTGTGGGAACATACAAATAAAATATGAAAAATATTGATAATATAATTAGTTTTATCAATAAAACTCCAAAGTCAGAATTGCATCTGCATATTGAAGGTAGTTTGGAGCCTGAATTAATGTTTAAACTATCAAAAAGAAATAAAATTGAAATTCCTTTTAAATCTGTAGATGAAATAAGATCTGCATATAATTTTACAAATTTAGATTCATTTTTAAAAATTTATTATGAAGGATCAAATGTATTAATTACAGAGGAAGATTTTTTTGAGCTAACATGGGAATATATTTTAAGATGTAAGAATGATAATATTGTTCATACAGAAATTTTTTTTGACCCACAATCACACACTTCAAGAGGAATAAGTTTCAGTGTTATAATTAATGGTATTAATAAAGCATTAACCAAGGCAAATAATGAATTTGGAATAACATCAAAAGTTATTATGTGTTTTTTGAGACATCTAGATGAAGAGTCTTGTTTTGCAGTATTAAAGGAGGCAGTTAACCATAAAGATAAGATAATTGGAGTTGGTTTAGACTCCTCAGAAAAAGGAAATCCACCTAAAAAATTTAAAAGATTATTTGAAGAGGCAATTAAAGAGGGTTTTTTAACTGTTGCACATGCTGGCGAAGAAGGACCACCAGAATATATTTGGGATAGTTTAAATTTGCTGAAAGTAAAAAGAATAGATCATGGAGTTCAATGCTTAAAAGATGATAAACTTGTTAATAATCTTAAAAAAAATAATATACCTTTAACTGTATGTCCGCTATCCAATATAAAATTATGTGTTTTTGACAAACTTGAAAACCATAATTTAAAAAAAATGTTGGATAAGGGTCTCAGAGTAATGGTGAACTCTGACGATCCAGCATACTTTGGAGGTTACTTAAATACAAATTTAATTGAAACCTATAAAGCTTTAAATTTAAGTTTAGATGAAGTAAAAATTTTGATTCAAAATTCATTTAAATCCTCATTCTTGGATGAAAAAAGTAAAAATAATTGGTTGAATAAGATATAATTTAGATAAAATTAGCTCATGAAAATTAAGATATTAATTCCTGTTTATAATGATTTTGAGTCAGCGTCAAAATTAATTGAAGAAATTAATTCAAAAATAACAAATCTTATCCATGAATTTTCAATTATTTTAGTAAATGATGCATCCACAGACAAAGTTGAATTAGATATTTCAAAAATTGACAAAATTAATTCTATAAAAATTATAAATATGAAAGAAAATATAGGACACGCAAGATGTATCGCCACAGGATTAAAGTATATTTTTGAAAATGAGGAATTTGATTATGTGATTCCAATGGATGGAGATGGAGAAGATAGACCAGAAGAAATATTAAAGTTTTTAGAATTTATAAAATATGATGATTCAAAACCTATCGTTGGAGAAAGAATTAAAAGATCTGAAGGTTTATTTTTCGAGTTATCTTATGCTGCTCATAAATTAATAACTTATGTTTTTACAGGATATTCAATTAAGTTTGGAAATTATACTTGTTTACCAAAATCAACAGTAAAAAAAATGATTAATGACAAGGCTACTTGGAGCAGTTTTTCTGGATCATTAACTAAAGTAGAAAAGAATAGGTCAACCATTCCATCAATAAGAGGAACTAGATATTTTGGTCCATCAAAAATGAGTTTTTATAATCTAATAAAACACTCTTTATCAATTATTGCAGTATTTAAAGCTAATGTAATTATAAGATCAATTTTATTTTATTTAATTTATTTATTTTTAATTTCAAAAAATATAACTTACATAACTTCAATTCCATTAATATTAGTTATTATTTTTGCTGTTTCAGTACAAGGAATATCAAAAAGAGAAAATTTAGAGAAATTAAATAACTCACTATTAAATATTTTAAATATAGATAATTTAAAATAATGATTTTAACTTCTGAACAAGTTGACAAATACAAAGAAGATGGAGCAATAATAATAAAAGGTATATTTGAGCCTTGGATAAATTTATTAAGAAAAGGTTTTCAGAAAGTTTTAAATAATCCAGGTCCTCATGCGAGAGAAAATACAGGCATAAATGAAAATGGTCGTTTTTTTGAAGACTATTGTAATTGGAGTCGAATTAAAGAGTTTAAGAAATTTGCAAAAGAATCTCCAGCAGCTCAAATTGTTGCAGAAGCTACAAATTCAAAATCAATTCAAGTATTTCATGATCATATTTTCGTAAAAGAGCCAAGCACAAACAAACCAACTCCATGGCACCAAGATATGCCATATTATTGCGTAGATGGTGAAGATACAGGCAGTTATTGGATACCTCTTGATGAAGTCAATAAAGAAAACACCTTAAAATTAATATTAGGTTCACATAAATGGCCTAAACTAATTCAACCTACAAAATGGTCAAATGATAAGCCCTGGTATAAAAATAATATTGATTTTATGGAAATGCCTAATATTGAAAAATTAAGTAATGAAATAATGATACCTGAACTTAACATAGGTGATGCGATTTTATTTAACTTCAAGATTGTTCATGGAGCATCTGGCAATAATTCCACAGATCGACGTCGTGCTTTTTCGATGCGATTTATAGGTGATGATGTAAGATATGTAGATCGTGGTGGCGATACCTCACCTCCATTTAAAGGAATTAATTTAAAGATTGGAGACAAATTAAGGATAGATTGGTTTCCGGTAGTATGGAATAGATAAATGAAAAAAATTTTATTTTTTTTTCTATTTTTTTGCACAACAGCATTCAGTCAAGAGATTGGAAAAGCATATTTCGCAGGAGGTTGTTTTTGGTGCATGGAAGAATCATTTGAAAAAAAAGAAGGCGTACTAGAAGTAATTTCGGGATATTCAGGAGGAACCACAGAAGACCCAAACTATGAAGAAGTAACATACGGAAACACCGGACACTTTGAAGTAGTAGAAATTCTATTTGACAAAAGTAAAACTAATTTTGAAGAATTGCTAAATCATTTTTGGAAAAATATTGATCCTTTTGATGAATATGGACAATTTTGTGACAAAGGTTATAGCTATAGATCTGTTGCCTTTTATAAGAATAACAAAGAAAAAGATTTAATTGAAAAAAGTATTATTAAATTAGAAAATAGATTTAAAAGAAAAATTGTTACTTATGTAAGAAAATTTGAAAAATTCTATATAGCAGAAGAAAAACATCAAAATTTCTACATTGAAAAATTTGCAAGTTACTTAAGATACAAAAAAGCATGTGGAAGAGAAAGAATTTTAGATAAAATATGGAATTAATAAAAAAATTTATATCAATAATTATTATTTCCCTGATTTTTTTTAGTTCAAATGCTATTGCAAAAAAATTTAAATCTAAAGACATTAAAGGTTTTAAAAAAGTAAATATTTCAATGCCAAATAAAAAAGTAAATAGAATAAAAGAGGTAAAAAAATCAGATGGATTTCCTGTTTACGAAGGAAATACGAGTATTCAATTTACTGTAAATAGAGAAGATGCTGGTTGTGGAGATGGAACATCCAAAGATCTGGAATGTGATGGTAAAGGAAATAGAAGCAGGCAAGAACTTACCTTTGATCGTGAAAAAAAACTTAATAACAAAGAACACATATATGAATTTGCAATTTATTTTGATGAAAGTTACGAATCTTTAGAAAAACGTGCAGTAGTAGTACTTGTTCAACATCATACTCAAAAATATAAACAAAAAGGCTGTCATAGCTGTTGTAATTTTTGGTTTGCAGATTCTAAATATAAAGGTGAACACCAGTATACATGGCAAAGCAGATCAGCAAATGGTGTTGATCCTGTTGTTATTGATAAAATAAAAGATCTTAAAGGAAAATGGACACATCTTAAACTTCATATTTTATGGAAAAAAGACGACACTGGAAGATTTGTTATTTACAAAAATAATAAAGTAATCGCCGACCTTAAAAACATTAAAACTCTAGCTGACACATGTAATTCTGGATATTTAAAAGTTGGAATTTACAGACATAGAACCATTGGATACTGGAACTCTGATTGGGAGAGTTTACCTGATCAAACGGTCTATTATGATAGCATTGTATCTAGAAAACCTAAAAAAAGTGAGAGGTTTAAAAAATTAAATTAAGTCCTTATCGTTGGTAAACAATGAAAATCAGCAGTATCTATTCTTGAATAGTGCTGTCTTTTTGAGCTCCATCTTTTTTGAACTCCAGCACTTGCAAGACTTAAAGTTGATCTGCCGTATCTATAATTAGTATTATCAATAGACTTCATTAAGTTGCTTATTTTATTGTCTTTTTCAGAAGAGAATAAATTTTTATTATTAGTAGATTCTGATAGGCCAGATAACAGTACTCCTGCTTTTTGATAACGATAACCATTTTTAAAAATATTTTCTAAAGCAGCTAAGGCAGTTTTAACAATTTCAATACTGTCATTTGTTTTAATTGGAAAATCAATTGTCTTTGAATTTGAATAATATCCAAAACTACTCTGAAAAGGACTGGTTCTTATAAAAACAGTAATTGATTTTGCAACTAAAGACTCTGATCTAATTTTTTCAGAAGCATTTAAACAATAACCTGCAACCGCTTCTTTTAATTCTTGATATTTTTCAATTCTTTCACCAAATGAACGTGAAACTACACAACTTTTCCTTTTTGATTTTGTTTTTTCTATATCAATACAAGAAATACCCCTAAGCTCCATAGCTGTTCTTGATCCTAAAACATTCGAGCTTTTTTTAATCCAAGTGTTTGATTTATTTTTTAATTGCTTAGCATTATAAATTCCATTTTTATGATAGAACTTAGTTAGTTGTTTACCAACTCCCCAAACATCGTTGATGTCAACTTTTTCTAATAATGGATCTATATTTTCAATACCAATAAAATTTGTAACACCAGATTTTTTTTTCTTTGCAATATAATTTGCGACTTTGCTTAAAGTTTTTGTTTTAGCAATTCCAATACTAGTTGGAATTCCTGTCCACTGTAATACAGTTTTTCTAATTTCTTGCGCCACTCTTTCAACTTCATTATCAGGAAAATTTGATAAGTCTATAAAAGCTTCATCAATTGAATAAATTTCTATATCAGAATTAAATCTTCTAAGCGTTCGCATTACCCTTCTAGATAGATCTCCATATAAAGAATAGTTTGATGAGAAAACATGAACGTTATTTTTGAGAATTATATCTTTTGCTTTAAAATAAGGTTCTCCCATTTTAATTCCTAAAGTTTTTGCCTCATTAGATCTTGAAACAATACAGCCATCATTGTTAGACAATACAACGACAGGTTTTTTTCTTATTTTAGGATTAAATAACCTCTCACAAGAAACGTAAAAAGAATTACAATCAACTAATGCTATTTTCTTAGTATACTGAATGGATGACATAAGTTACAACTCCCCAAATAAAAATATCTTCTTCTTCATTAATTAAAATTCGATCTTCAAAATTTTTAGAGCCTGATGTTAAAAACTTTTTATCTCTTTCTTGAACAAAACTTTTAACCACAAGCTCATCATGAACATTTGCAATAACTGTTGAAAAGTTTTTTGGCGTTAAGCTTTTATCAATGACTAATAGATCGCCATCATTAATGCCAACATTAACCATTGATTTTCCTTGAACTCTTATGATGAAAGTTGCCGGAACATTTTTTATTAAATGAACATTTAGATCTATATCTTCCTCTATGTAATCTGTTGCAGGAGAAGGAAAGCCTGCTCCAGCTTTATGTAAATAATAGGGTACCGTCAGTTTCATAAATGTTCTTATTTTGTTCTCATTAGTACACAAATTATTCAATAGTGTCAATTAGGTTGTATTTTGAGTCTGTAAGTGAATCAAAAGTGAATCAAAACGTGAACATTAAAACTACATTTTGTGCTCTTGTGGATAACTTTAACCAAGGATAGTTTAAAATTCATATTAAAATGAAAAAAATTATATCGATAGCAGTTCTAGGTTTAATTATAATTTCAAATGCTATGGCTGTTGAAGAAGTAGAATACGAGACAATAAAAGTAAATGAAGTTTATGAAGTTAGGAAATATTCTGATCGTTTAGCTATTGAAACTTTAAGCACAAATCAAAATAGCGGCTTTAGAAAATTGTTTAATTACATTTCAGGCAACAATCAAAAAAATGAAGAAATTAAAATGACAGCTCCCGTCACTCAGGTAAAAAAAAATGGAAAAATGACAATGCAATTTTATTTACCTGCAAAATTTAACAAAGAAAATACACCAAGCCCATCCAACTCAGATGTAAAATTATTAGATATCAAAGGAGGTTATTATGCCGTTATCAAATATTCAGGAAGAGCTTCAGATGGTAATTTTATTAAACACAAGGATATTTTGGAAGAGGAACTAAAAAAAAATAATATATTAATTTTAGGTCCACCTATCAAAGCAACATACAATGGTCCTTTTACTTTACCTATGCTTAGAAGAAATGAGGCAATGTTTGAGATTGATATAAAAACTGCAACTTAAGGAGAAATATAAATGAAAAAACTAACATGCCATTGTGGAGGAGTAGAGGCAGAAATCACTGTTCCCGAAAAAGGATTTGAAAAGATTATGCGTTGTAATTGTTCCATCTGCAAAAGAAAAGGATACATCATAGGAGTTATTGGACCAGATGATTTTAAACTAGTTAAAGGAGAAGATTTTTTAACGCTTTATCAATTTAAAACAAAAACTGCTCAACATTATTTTTGTAAAGTTTGTGGTATTCATACTCATAATAGACCAAGAAGTAATCCAAAAATATATGGTGTAAATATTGCTTGTGTTGAAGGTATTAAGCCATTTGAGATAGAAAATGTTCCAGTAAATGATGGAGAAAACCATCCGTTAGATCAAAAAAAATAATTTAAATTATGAAATCTGTTAGCGATTGTTTTACAAAAGTAAAAAAAAACTGTTTTCAGTTTATTAAATCTCAAGAAACATCAGCCAATAAATTTAAGAATAAAGATAGGATGTTAAAATCCTATTTAATACCTTTGTGTTTCTGGATTTCAAAAAAAATAAATAGAAAAAAACCATTAATTATTGGTGTAGCCGGCGGACAAGGAACAGGCAAAACAACAATTACTTCAATAATATCCTTAATATTGAGAAAATATTTTAAGTTAAATGTTTTTAAAATATCAATCGATGATTTTTATAAAACAAGAAATGAAAGAAAGAAATTATCTTTATCTAAACATCCATTATTAATGACAAGAGGTGTGCCAGGAACACATGATCATAAAATAATTTCAAATTTTTTTAAAAAAGTTAAAAGCAAGAATTTTAAAAGTATTAAATTGCCAAAGTTTGATAAATCTATAGATGACAGATGCAAAAGTAAATTATGGTATAAAGTTAAATTTAAGCCTGATGTTGTTATACTTGAAGGATGGTGTGTTGGAGCAAAAGCGCAAAATAGTTCAAAAATGAAGAAACCAATAAATTCTCTAGAAAAAATTAAAGATCCCAATTTAATTTGGAGAAAATATGTTAATACTCAATTAAAAACAAACTATAAAAAACTTTTTAATCATTTAGATGAAATTATTTATCTTAAATCAAGTAGCTTTAAATTGCTTCAAAAATGGAGAATAAAACAAGAAAAAAGGTTATTGTTGAATTCGAAAAAGAAAAATAATTTAAAAATTATGAAAAAAAGTGAAGTGATTAATTTTATGCAAACATACCAAAGAATTACTCAAAACATGCTTAAAGATGTGCCAAAATATGCCTCGATTATCTTTAAGTTAGATAGTAAACACCAAGTTAATTCAGCTATTTATAAAAAAAAATGAAAAATATATTTTTAGCTTTAATACTAATTTTTTCTTTTAAAAGTGTTTCTTTTGCAGAAACTCTTTTTCAAGCATTAAATGAAGCATTTAATAATAATGTTGAATTAAATGCAGAAAGAGAAAATTTAAATGTATCTGAGCAAAATTTAAAAATTACAAAGAGTGAATATCTTCCAAGTGCCTCTATAACAACTTCTAAAAGCCAAGAAGATACAAATAAATTAACCAATCAATCAGGTGTAGATGCAACTATTAATGATGTTGACCCTTTAACAACATCAATAAAAATTGAACAAACACTTGTAGATTTTGGAAGAGGCGCTGATTATAAAAAGAAAAAAATTGGAATTGATTTAGCTAGTAAAAAATTATTAAAAAAAGAACAAGAAATTATTTTTAAAGCAATAGAAGCTTATTCAGGTCTAGTTTTAGCAATTGAAAAAGAAAATATAAACAAACAAAACTTAGATTTAAAAAGATCTCAAGTACAAACTGATAAAATTAGATTAGAAAGAGGACAAATTAAAGTGTCAGACTTTGCTCAATCCGAGTCCTCTCTTGCTGGGGCGGAAGCTCAGTACATTCAGGCACAGAATGAAGTTATTACAAGCAAATTAAATTATGAAAATGTAATTGGAAGTATAAAAGATGAAAGTAGTTTGCAAAAATCAACTAAATCAATTGTAAATATCCCTTTAAGTCTAGAAAATGCAATCGAATTATCTAAAAAAAATAATCAAGATATTAAAATTGCAGAATTAGAGCTTGAGCAAGCAGAAAAAGATATAATGATTGCAAAATCTGATTTAGCACCAACAGCTAGTTTATCTCTGGAAAGATCTTATACAGAAGATCTAAGCACAACTTATGATGAAAGAGAAAAAGATATTCTAAAAGCAACTGTTAGTTGGCCATTTTTCTCTGGTGGAAAAAAATTTGCAACTATAGATAAAAATGAAAGTATAAAAGCCAGACAAAGATTACTTTTAGACAGTGCGGTTAAAAATAATTTAACCGCCGTAGCCAGCGCTTGGGCAAATCTTCAATCTTCAGACAGCTTTTTAAATTCAGTAATGGCACAAGTTAAAGCTGCAGAAATTGCAAATGAAGGAATTACTGCTGAGTATCAAAGTGGAGCAGGCTCAAGATCAACTTTAGATGTTATTCAATCAAACGCATTATTGTTAAATGCTCAAATTTCTCTTGCTAATTCGGAAAGAAATTATTTGCTTGCTCAATACAATCTTTTAAAGTCAGTTGGTCTATTAACTAGCAGCTATCTAAATCTCAAGTAAATCAGACCTTTTTTTAGGAAATAAATTTTTATATTGCAAAAGAGAACAAAAGTAGTACATAATAAGTTATGATTCGACTGTTAAAAAATGTAAAAAAAGAGGCAAAAAATGACGAAAAATAACTTAAAAGTGGTGAAATCCACAAAAGATAAAGAATTGGAAAGTAAAGAAAAAAACAAGGCTTTAGACGCTGCAATAAGCCAAATTACAGATAACTTTGGAAAAGGTTCTGTAATGAAACTTGGTGAGCAAAAAGCTATGGACATAGAGTCTGTTTCTACAGGATCTCTAAGTTTAGATTTGGCACTTGGAATTGGTGGGTTGCCAAAAGGAAGAATTATCGAAATTTATGGCCCAGAATCTTCTGGAAAAACAACTTTGGCATTGCAAGTAGTAGCAGAAGCACAAAAAGCAGGTGGAATTTGTGGATTTGTTGATGCGGAGCATGCGCTAGATCCAGTTTATGCAAAAAAATTAGGCGTTGATACTGAAGAGTTATTAATTTCTCAGCCAGATACTGGCGAACAAGCTTTAGAAATAACTGATACTTTAATCAAATCTGGCTCGATGTCGGTTATTGTAATTGACTCAGTAGCAGCATTAACTCCACGAGCAGAAATCGAAGGCGATATGGGCGACCATCACGTTGGTCTTCAAGCAAGATTAATGAGTCAGGCATTAAGAAAACTAACTGGCTCAGTTTCTAGAACAAACACAATGGTTATTTTCATTAACCAAATCAGAATGAAAATAGGAGTTATGTTTGGTAGTCCTGAAACAACTTCAGGAGGAAATTCACTTAAATTTTATTCATCTGTAAGAATGGACATTAGAAGAACTGGCGCAATAAAAGATAAAGAAGAGATAATTGGTAATACTACCAGAGTAAAAGTTGTGAAAAATAAAGTTGCACCACCATTTAAAGTTGTTGAGTTTGATTTAATGTATGGAAAAGGAATTAGTAAAACAGGTGAACTTATTGATTTAGGCGCTAAAGCTGAAATCGTTGAGAAATCAGGAGCGTGGTACGCTTATAAAGGTGAAAAAATTGGCCAAGGAAAAGAAAATGCAAAACTTTATCTTGAACAAAATCCTAAAGCAGCAGCAGAAATTGAAATGGCCATAAGAGAAAAAGCTGGATTAATTTCTAAGAAGATCGAAGGAAATCCTATCGAAAAGGAAAAAGTAGCCCCTACAGAGGAAGCACCTTCAAAAAAGAATTAGCAGATAACTTTTAGTTGCTTAAAAGGGCGTTCGAAAGGACGCCTTTTTCCCGTTTAGATATGTAGACATAGAAAAAAAATGCTGTATTTTTATAGAATATGGCAAAAACTCTTAATGAAATAAGAACTACTTTTCTAAAATATTTTGAGAAGAATGGTCACACTATAGTAGAGTCTAGTAATTTGGTTCCCAATAATGATCCAACGTTGATGTTTGCTAATTCAGGAATGGTTCAATTTAAAAATGTGTTTACTGGACTTGAAAAAAGAGATTATGTAAGAGCAACAACTTCACAAAAATGTGTAAGAGCAGGTGGAAAGCATAACGATTTAGAAAATGTAGGTTACACACCTAGGCACCATACATTTTTTGAGATGCTTGGTAATTTTTCGTTTGGAGATTATTTTAAAGACAGAGCAATAGAACTTGCTTGGAATTTGGTTACCAAAGATTTTGGCATACATAAAAACAGACTATATGTAACAGTTTTTAACGAAGATGACGAAGCATTTAATTTTTGGAAAAAAATAACAGGTTTAAGTGATGATAGAATAATTAGAATACCAACATCAGATAATTTTTGGTCTATGGGAGAAACAGGTCCATGTGGTCCTTGTTCTGAAATATTTTTTGATCATGGTGATAAGTTAAAAGGTGGTCTGCCTGGTACAAAAGATCAAGATGGAGATCGTTATATAGAAATTTGGAATCTTGTATTTATGCAATTTGAACAAATTTCTAAAGATAAAAGAATTGATTTACCTAAACCATCTGTTGATACAGGTATGGGACTCGAAAGAATAGCTGCTTTATTACAAGGCACTCATGATAATTATAAAACTGATCATTTCCAAAAGATTATTAATGCAACAGCCGAAGCTGTAAAAAAAAACCAGATCAAAATAATATTTCAAGTTTTAGAGTAATAGCTGATCACTTAAGGGCCAGCTCATTTTTAATTGCAGAAGGTGTTTTGCCGTCCAATGAAGGAAGAGGATATGTTCTTAGAAGAATTATGAGAAGAGGAATGAGACATTCTCATTTATTGGGATCTAAGGAACCAATCTTTTACAATATATTTAAAACTTTAATGGAAGAAATGTCTGGTAATTATCCTGAAATTAAAAGAGCGGAAGCATTGATTAAAGAAACTTTAAAAATGGAAGAAGAAAAATTTTTAGTTCTTCTTGATAGGGGAATGAAAATACTAGATGAGGAAATTTCCAAGATAGATAAAATTCTACCAGGCGAAGTTGGTTTCAAACTTTATGATACATATGGTTTTCCTTTAGATTTGACTCAAGATATTTTAAAAAATAAATCACTACAAATTGATAATCAAAAATTTGATGAATTGATGAAACAAAGCAGAGAGCTTGCTAAGAAAAATTGGAAAGGATCAGGAGATAGTGCCATAGATGATATATGGTTTGCAATTAAAGATAAATTGGGACCAACAGAATTTCTTGGTTACGAAACAGGTCAGGCTGAAGGAGTAATTAAAACTCTACTAAAAAACAATGAACAAGTTAGATCATTAAAGACTGGCGATGAAGGAATGATTATTGTTAATCAAACACCTTTTTATGGAGAGTCAGGAGGTCAAGTTGGTGACTCTGGAGAAATAGTTTCTAACAATTTTAAATTTAAAGTTTCAGATGTCCAGAAAAAGCTAGGAGATCTTTTTGTTCATTATGGAAAGGTAATCTCAGGTGAAATTAAAATAAATGAAAGTGTTGAGTTAAAAATTGATATTGAAAGAAGAGAAGATATAAGAGCTTACCACTCAGCAACACATTTGCTACACGAGTCACTTAGAAGGGTTTTAGGGACACATGTCACTCAAAAAGGTTCATTGGTCGAGGCTGATAGATTAAGATTTGATTTCAGTCACATGAAACCAATAACATCAGAGGAAATAAATAAGATAGAGAGTTATGTTAATTCAATGGTTGATACACAATCTGAAGTAAAAACTAGACTTATGACGCCAAAAGAAGCAGTAGACAATGGAGCTTTAGCTCTTTTTGGTGAAAAATATGGTGATGAAGTAAGAGTATTATCTATGGGAAATGAAAAAAGTAAATATTTCTCAACTGAATTATGTGGAGGAACTCATGTCAGAAATACTGGAGATATTGGTAAATTTAAAATCATAAATCAATCTTCAATTGCAGCGGGAGTTAGAAGAGTTGAAGCTTTAAGAGAAAAACAACTAGAACAATACTTGAAAGATAAAGAAAAACTTTCAGATATTTCTGCACAAAAAAATGAAGAAGTTATAAAAATACTTTCTGAAAAAATAATTAAATTTGGAGCAAAACCAAATTTAGATAAGAAAAATCCAAACGAAATAATTAAAGAACTAACAAAACAACTAGATCAATTGACTGTTCAATTAATTCTACAAGACAAAACTAAAAATGTTATTTCTGATGAAACAATAAAAAATAATAAAGTTAGACTTCAAAAAATAGAAGGTCTACCAACCAAAGAATTAAGAAAATTAGTTGATAAAGGGAAAAAAGATTTAGGAGAAGGAATTGTAATTGTATTTGCAACTAATGAAGATAAAATTGGTCTAGCTATTGGAGTGACAGGCAGTTTAACTTCAAAATATAACGCCGTTGATTTTGCTACAAAAGGATCAGAAATTATAGGTGGAAAAGGTGGTGGTGGCAGACCAGATTTTGCTCAAGCTGGCGGTACAGAAATTAATAAAATTGATGAAGCAATTACGAAATTGAAATCATTAATTTAATTTTTTTTTCAAATTTATTTCGATAGCATCTAGGAATTGATTGGTATTTAAGTATTTTGCATTTGCACTTACAAGAATTGCTAAATCTTTGGTCATTGATCCGTTTTCAACAGTCTCAATACAAACTTTTTCTAAGGTTTTTATAAACTTTTTTAAATCTTCATTTCCATCAATTTTTCCTCTATGGTATAAACCTCTAGCCCAAGCAAAAATTGATGCTATTGGATTGGTTGACGTTTCTTTACCTTGTTGGTGCAGTCTATAATGTCTTGTTACTGTTCCATGAGCAGCTTCTGCTTCAATGGTTTTACCATCAGGTGTCATTAGAACGCTAGTCATTAATCCTAAAGATCCAAAACCTTGTGCAACAGTGTCGGACTGAACATCTCCGTCATAGTTTTTGCATGCCCAAATATAATTTCCATTCCATTTTAATGCACATGCTACCATATCGTCTATAAGTCTATGTTCGTAAGTTATTTTTCTTTCTTTAAACTTTTCTATAAATTCTTTTTCATAAACTTCTTGAAACAAATCTTTAAATCTACCATCATATTTTTTTAAAATTGTATTTTTAGTAGAAAGATAAACAGGCCATCTTCTGTTTAATCCATAGTTCATACAGGATCTTGCAAAATCTCTTATTGATTGATCTAAATTGTACATTGATAAAGCTACTCCTGGACCAGGGAAATTAAATACTTCATATTCTTTTTTTTCTTTTCCATCTTCAGAGGTCCATTTAATTTCTAGTTTACCTTTTCCTGGAACCTGAAAGTCGGTTGCTCTATATTGATCTCCAAATGCATGTCTACCTATACAAATCGGATTTTTCCAACTTGGAATTAATTTTGGAATATTTTTACAAAGTATTGGCTCCCTAAAAACCGTTCCTCCTAAGATATTTCTTATAGTACCATTTGGAGACCTCCACATTTTTTTTAGATTAAATTCTTTGACTCTTTGCTCGTCTGGAGTAATTGTTGCACACTTAATTCCAACCCCATATTTTTTTATTGCGTTTGCACAATCAATAGTTATTTTGTCTGAAGTTTTATCTCTATTTTTAATACCGAGGTCATAGTATTTTATATCTACATCTAAATAAGGAAGTATTAGTTTATTTTTTATAAAACTCCATATCACCCTTGTCATTTCGTCACCATCTAGCTCAACAATTGGGTTTTTGACCTTAATTTTACTCATATTTAATTATATATCTTATTAATTGAATTTTGGAGTTTTATATACATATTAAAGGCAAATTATCAAATTAATGATTGATTATGATAGATAGAGTTTTTCCAAAAATCCACGCAGAAGGATATAAATTTATAGTTATATTCGGAGTAGCAACATTAGTATTATATTTCATTAGTTCACTTTTGGGATTAGTAGGATTTTTGCTAACTATCTGGTGCTACTATTTTTTTAGAGATCCAGAAAGAAAGTCAATAAATAGTGATGACTACCTTGTTAGTCCCGCAGATGGTGAAATTGTAAAAGTGGAAGAAGTAAACGGACCTAAAGAACTAGAACTTGAGGAAAAAAAATTCACCAAGGTTAGCGTTTTTATGAACGTATTTGATTGTCATGTAAATAGATCTCCATGTTCAGGAAAAATTTCAGAAATTATTTATAAACCTGGTAAATTTATTAATGCGTCTTTAGATAAAGCAAGCGAGGACAACGAAAGGTGTTATTATAAAATTAAAAATTCATTTGGAGAAGATATTATTGTAGTGCAAATAGCAGGATTAATAGCAAGAAGGATTGTAACAGAATGTTCAAAGGATGATAATATTCAACAAGGATCAAGAATTGGAATGATTAGGTTTGGAAGCAGAGCAGATATATATTTTGAAAACTATAAACCATTAGTAAAATTAGAACAAAAATCATTAGCAGGGGAAACTTTGTTAGCAAAGAGATAAATGGAACCAAAAAAAACTTTAAAGTTATACCCCCAAGAAATCCAAGGGTCTTATTGCCAAACATATTTACTTTGGTCGGAGTTTGTATAGGATTAACATCAATTAAATTTGCTTTTGATGGCAGATTTGAAATGGCTGTTATTGCGATCATCATTGCAGGAATAATAGATGGATTAGATGGAAGAATTGCTAGATTAATAGGTGGAGCATCTAAGGTTGGAAAAGAATTAGACTCACTTACAGATGTCATTAGTTTTGGAGTAGCTCCTGCTTTCATAATGTATTTTTTTATTATGAAAGACTTAGGTAGAGTAGGATGGTTAATTTCATTAATTTATGTTTTATGTGTAACTTTAAGATTAGCAAGATTCAACATTACCTCAAATGAAGATTCATCATGGAGAGATCATTTTTTTGAAGGGATACCATCTCCTGCCGGAGGTATCCTAGTTCTAATGCCATTAATATATAGATTTAGTGAAATTCAATTTGTTAATGTAAATTACAATTTAGTAGTGCCGTCATTGTTCTTAATAATTTCTGCTCTTTTGATAAGTAAAATCCCAACTTACTCTTTAAAAAAAATTGTAGTTAGAAGAAGCACAACAATATTTCTACTTTTTAGCATTATATTATTTTTTGGTTTATTGTTAATTTATACTTTTAATACTATCTTTATAGCAAGCTTAATATATCTTTTAGTTATACCAATAAGTTCAATACATTATTTATCATTGAAGAAAAAATTTTTGACACAATTTGATGATAAAGATGATCATGAAGATATACTTTAATGAAAGAAAACACCATTGTTTCACTTGCTGACTCAAATTATTTTGAGCTCCTCAACGAACTAATTGATTCAATCCAAAAATTTGAACAATCAAAAACTGTATCGATATGTATATTGGATGCAGGACTAACGGATGAACAAAAAAATATTCTTTTAAGTAAAGTGGATGAAATAAAGAATGCAGAATGGGATATTGAAGTTCCTGGATTTAAAGTTAGAGAAAAAGAATGGTTAAAAAGTCAAGTATCAAGAGCATTTATTCCAAATTACTTTCCTAACTACAAAAAGTACCTTTGGATAGATTGTGATGCGTGGGTTCAAGAATGGTCTACAATAGAACTATATTTTAAAGCCTGTGAAGAGGGTAAACTTGGCATCACTCAAACTATGGCACCAGGCTATAGAATAATGTCCAAAGTTAAATGGTTATTTGGGAAATTAGCAGTTATTAAATCTCAAAATTTTAAACATGCGATTAGCTCCAAGATTGGGATCGAAAAAGCTAGAAAATTAGCATTTGCTCCACATATTAATATTGGAGTTTTTTCATTAGAAAAAAATTCAAAATGTTGGGAAATATGGCAAGCAAACTTAAAACAAACATTGAGCGCTGGTCAAATTTTTGGATCAGAAGGTTTAGCAATTAATATGAGTGTTTATATTGATAATGTTAAAACAGAATTTTTACCTATAAATTGCAATTGGATTGCAAGTAATTTACTCCCAAAGTTTGATGAAAGTAAAAATAAATTTGTAGAACCTTTTCTACCAAACATTTCGATAGGCATCATGCACCTTGCAGCAGGAATTTGGAAAGATGGCAAAGATATGAGAATAGATAAATCAATTAAAATAGATCTTGAGACTTTAAAAAAAAATAAAGTTTCCAAAAGCCTTAGGTATTCAAGTTAATTGAAAAAAAATAAAATATCAAAAGAGTGGATTAAGAGACAACGTAGAGATATTTACGTTAGAAAATCTAAACAAGATGGGTTTAGGTCTAGAGCAGTATACAAACTTCAAGAAATAAATGAAAAACATAAAATACTTAAAAATGGTTATTTAGTAATTGATTTAGGAGCAGCTCCAGGAGGTTGGTCGCAATATGTAATTGAAAAATTTAGAAATTGTAAACTTCTTTCTATAGATTTGAAAGAGATGGAACCAATTGGTAATTCATATCAAATCTTAGGTGATTTTAATGAAATCAGTTCTAAAGAAAAAATAAATAATTATTTTAAAGAAAAAGTAGATTTAGTTATGTCAGATATGGCTGTAAATACAACTGGAAATAAAAATTTAGACTCAGTTGTTACAGGGGAATTATCTTTAGAAGCCTTGAGATTTGCAAAAAACGAACTTAAACCAAACGGATCTTTTATCTCAAAGATTTTTATGGGATCAACATTTAATGAAATTATAAGTGAGGCAAAATCGACATTTAAAGAGACTAGTATATTTAAGCCACCCTCAAGCAGAAAAGAATCAAAAGAAAGTTTCATAATCTGTAAAAGATTAAAATAGATTACTTTTAATTCTAAAAGTATCGTATAAGTAAACTTATAATAATATGATAAAAAAAATTTTGTTAAATTTTTTAATAGGTTTATTTTTAATTAGCCCTTTACATTCAAAAGAAAATTTTTTTGACAAAGCAAAAAAACTATTTGAGGAAGAAAAATATGAAGAGTCAAAATTTTTGTTTCAGAGAAATATAGTTTTCAATCCTAAAAAACCAGATTCATATTTATATTTAGCAAAAATTTTCAAAATAGAAAAAAATATTAAAAAACAAGAAAAAAATCTTAATACCACACTCTTGCTTGATCCAAAAAATGAAGAAGCCATTTATTTGTTAATGAATATAGAAATTGAAAGATCAAATTTTGATAAAGTTGAAAAATTAAAAAAAGATTTTGAATTAGTATGTTCTAGTTTGTGTACAAAAATATCCTCAATTAATGAAAAGTTAAAAAATTTTGATATAAAGGAAGATTCTTAGAAAAAATCAAAAAACTATCTGAACTAAAAAAAACTTTCAAAGTTTTCATTAATCGAAATTACTCCAAGATCATGCAATCCACCAATTATCAATTGTAATGCAACAATTAAAATAACAAATAAACCCAAATAACCAAACCACATGTGTTTTTTAATTTGTTCTGCAAAAAATTTTGCTAGCGTTACCACTAGTAGTACTGACAGTACTAGTCCAAAAATCATCAAATTAAAATTATCTTTAGCAGCTCCGACTACTGCAATAACATTATCAAAGCTTAAAGTGATATCTGCCAAAAGAACTTTATATACACTTTGAGCAAAAGAAGGCTCTTTGGATACTTTAGTTGGTGATTTAATTTTTTTTAAATTAAATAAGTCTCTTCTAAGATCGTTAACTATCCAAATTAATAACAATCCTCCAATTATTTTTACGTATGCAAAACCAAACAAATATGATGCAAAAAAAGCAAATATAATTCTAAATACTAATGCCCCTAAAACACCATATAAAATAATTTTATTTCTATTTTTTGGCGCAAAGCTTGCGGCAATCATTCCAATAATGATTGCGTTATCAGCAGCCATTATGACATCAATAAATATTATCTGAGTAAGTACTAAGAATTCTTCTAACAAAGCACCCTAATAGTATTATATTTTTTAAATAATTCAAATTAAACCAGTGTTAAATTTATATTGATTTAGGCTTTTATAGATTATTAAATATCATTTTTAAAAAGGAGGGTAGATGAAATTATTTAAAATATTAGTATCTACAATTACGTCAGTATTATTATTTGCAAACGTTGCTTTAGCAGAAAAATGGGATATGGCCCTTGCATATGGAGCCGGCAACTTTCATTCAGCTAATGCTGCAGAATTTGCAAAAAATGTAACTGAAAAAAGTGGAGGAAAACTCACAATTGTAACTCACCCCGGAGGTTCATTATTTAAGGGTGGTGAGATTTTTAGAGCAGTAAGAACAGGCCAGGCGCAAATTGGTGAAAGGTTTATGTCAGCTTTAGGTAAAGAAGATCCATTACTTGAAGTGGACTCACAGCCATTCTTAGCAACATCATACGATGATGCTATGAAACTTTACAAAGCATCGAAACCGGAAATTGTTAAAGGCTTAGATGCAAAAGGTTTGGTATTTTTATATGCAGTTCCATGGCCCGCACAAGGTTTGTATAGTAAAAAAGCTATAAACAGTGTTGCAGATCTTAAAGGTCTTAAATTTAGAGCATATAACTCGGCAACTATAAGAATAGCAGAGCTAACAGGAATGGCTCCTACAAAAATAGAAGCTGCAGAAATTAGCCAAGCTTTTTCTACTGGTGCTGTAGAAAGTATGATTACCTCACCAACAACTGGTAAAAATAGTAAAATTTGGGAAAATGGTGTTGGATATTTTTATGATATTGCAGCATGGTTTCCAAAAAATATGGTGATTGTAAATAAAGAAGCATGGAATAAATTAGACTCAGCAACTCAAAAGTTAATCATGAAAGAAGCAGAAATAGCTGAGAGAAAAGGTTGGGACTTATCTAAAAAAGGCAATGTAGCTGACAAAAAAGCTTTATCAGATGCTGGAATGAAAGTTGGAAAAGTAAATTCAGCGTTAGAAAAACATTTTCAAAAAGTTGGAGCTACTATGGCAGATGAATGGAAAGCAAAAGCAGGAGCTAGAGGAGCTAGTGTTCTTGCTGCTTATAAGTAAAAATAATATAATTAAAAAGGCCGTATAAAAAACGGCCTTTTTATTATGTCTGAATTAAACAATTATCTTAATAAAATTTATAAATATTCTGGTTACATAGCTGCTTTTTTTTTAATTTTAGTTGCAGTTTTTATTTTAATAGGAATATCTTCTAGAATATTTGGTTTTTATATTAGAGGACTAGCAGAGTATTCAGGATATTGCATGGCCGCATCTTCTTTTTTTGCATTAGCTTTTACTTTTGTTGAAGGTGGCCATATAAGAATTACTCTTTTCCTAGAAAAAATATCAGGTAACAAAAAAAAGTATTTAGAAAATTGGTGCTTGATAATAGCAAGTTTTTTTTCAGGCTATCTAGCATTTTATTTTATTAAAATGTTAATTATATCATACAAATTTCAAGAAAGAAGCGAAGGAGCTGATGAAATATTAATTTGGATACCGCAAACAAGTGTGGCTATTGGTTCATCAGTTTTTTTTATATGTATTTTTCATAAATTAATTTTAACAACTCTAAATAAATCTAATGGCTGAAATATTATTAACAATATTTTTTATTAGCGTACTTTTGTTCTTTTTGGGAACAGGCATTTGGGTAGCAATTAGTATGATAGGTGTTTCAGCAATTGGTATGATGCTGTTTACAACAAGACCAGTTGGTGACGCGATGGCCACTACTATATGGGGAACATCATCGTCTTGGACGCTCACAGCTCTCCCTCTTTTTGTATGGATGGGAGAAATATTGTTTAGAACAAAACTTTCAGAAAATTTGTTTAAAGGCTTGTCTCCTTGGATGCAAAAATTACCAGGAGGATTAATACATGTAAATATAGTTGGCTGTGCACTTTTTGCAGCAATTTCAGGCTCTTCAGCAGCAACAGTTGCTACAGTTGGTAAAATGTCAATTCCTGAACTGAGAAAAAGAAAATATCCAGAAAAAATTTTACTTGGTAGTTTGGCTGGATCTGGAACTTTAGGTTTATTAATACCACCTTCAATTATCTTAATTATTTATGGTGTTACTGTTCAGGAGTCTATAGCAAAACTTTTCATAGCAGGAATAATTCCCGGAATAATGATTGCCCTGATCTTTATGTCTTATGTAATTATTTGGTCATTAATAAATAAAAGTAAAATGCCTAAAGTACAGGAAACTTATTCTTTTTTTGAAAAAATAAAGGGATCAAAACAATTAATGCCTGTAATCCTTTTAATTTTAGGAGTAATTGGATCAATTTATACCGGAGTTGCAACAGCAACAGAAGCAGCTTCATTAGGAGTTGTTGGAGCTTTAATACTTTCTTACTTTCAAAGTAGTTTGAGTTTAAAAACTTTTAAAGATTCTTTATTAGGAGCAACAAAAACTTCCTGCATGATTGCATTTATTTTAGCAGGATCTACCTTTTTATCTCTTGCCATGGGCTTTACAGGTCTGCCAAGAAATCTAGCGATATGGATACAAAACATGGATCTTTCTCCATATATTTTAATTTTTGTATTAATGATGTTTTATATAATTTTAGGAATGTTTCTTGATGGAATATCTGCAGTTGTTCTCACAATGGCAATCATTGAACCAATGATAAGACAAGCAGGCTTTGACATGATTTGGTTTGGAATATTTTTAGTCATTGTTGTAGAAATGGCCCAAATTACTCCACCAGTCGGATTTAATTTATTTGTTTTACAAGGCATGGCAAATAAAGATATGGGTTTTATAGCAAAAAGTGCATTTCCACTTTTTCTATTAATGATATTAGCTGTAATTTTAGTAGTTATTTTTCCAGAAATAGCTCTGTGGATGCCTGAACAAATGGTTCAAAATATTAATTAGAAGTTTTTTTGTATTTTAAATAATAATCAACAGTGCACATCTTTGCTTCATAAGATGCGATTATTAAAAATCCACCAGCTATAGAAAAATTTTTTAAAAAAGCGATAATTTGCATATGGTTACTAAAATCAGTATGAAAAATTATAGATACAGTTATAGTAAATAGAAACATTAATAGTGAAACAATTCTTGTTTTAAAACCAATTATTAATAATGTAGGAATTGCAATTTCAAAAAATACAGATGGATAAAAAAAAAATTCTGGCACACCAAAACTCTCCATATATTCAATAGTTTCATCTTGGTAAAAGAATTTTTTTACTCCTTCAAATAAAAATAAAGTAGATAAAAATATTCTACCGAATGCTTCAACGATGTGCATAAAAATTAGTACTTAGATTTTTTGTTTCCATCAATAATATCTTTTAATTCTTCATATTCTTCACAATTACAGTTTTTTAGAACATTCAATCTTTGTTTTGCAAGTTCAATTCGATTAGTTACAACATATAATTCACCAAGATATTCATTAATTCCTTTATGATTTGGTTCTATTTTTAATCCTAGCAAATAATATTTTTCACCTTCTTCATAATTTCCTAACTTTCTTGTAGCGAATCCAAGATAATTTAGAGTATCAGCTTGATTTGGTTTTTCTTTATTTGATTTAATTAATAATTTTAGAGCTCTTTCATATCTTTTTTTAGCTTTTTCATTTTTACCTTTGGACTCATATTTCTTTGCAGCTTTAATTAAATTTGCAGCTTTGTCATAATTTGATTTTGAGCCTCCATCAGAAGAAGTAGATGCAGAATAAGAGTAATTTGTTAATGAAAATAATATGAGTAATGAGAAAATAATTCTTAACATAATTTAAATAAATTTTTTCATTTTGTTTAATGGCTTTAATTCCAATCCATTTTCCAACAAATTATTTTTAATTGATTTGGCTGTAGCTAATGAACTCGAATTATCTCCGTGTATGCAAATAGAGTCGATTTCACAAGGTATCTGCTTGCCACTGTGGCAATTTATTGCCTGATTTTTTACCATACTAAGTACATGTTTTTTTGCTTGTTCTGGATCGGTAATTAAAGCATTAGGTTTAGATCTTGATACTAGATTTCCATCATCCTCGTAGTTTCTATCAGCAAAAATTTCACATGCTATTTTCATTCCTAGTTTTTTTGCTGCGATTTCCATTTTTGAACCTGTCGGAACTAGATAGATCATATCTTTATCAATCTCATTTACAGCTTTTGCTATAGTTGTTGCAAGTTCTAAGTCTTCACAAGCCATGTTATTTAAGGCTCCGTGCGGTTTAATATGAGTTACATTTTCATTGTGATTAAAAGCAATTCTTTGAAGAATTTCATATTGATCAATTATGATTTTTTTAATCTCTGATGAAGATAAATTCATTCTTTTACGTCCAAAATTTTCAGGATCATTAAATGATGGATGGGCACCAACACTAACATTGTTATCTTTGGATATTTTAATCACCTGATCCATAGTTTCCTCATCTCCTGCGTGGTAGCCACAGGCAACATTAGCTGAATTTACAATTCCTAAAAGGAAAGGATCATTTTCATTATTGTGGAGTTTAGATTTTTCTCCTAAATCACAGTTGATATTAATTTCCATAGTTTTAAAACTTGATTATAACATAGGATGATTAAAAATATATTAAATCTTGGAGATGCGGCTGTTTATTGTGACTTCGGCAAAGATGTCAATCAAGAAATTAATACTAACGTAATCAAATATTTTAAAAATATTAAGGATAAAAATATTGAAGGAATTACAAATATTACACCCTCATATAATAAATTAATTGTGTCATTTGATTTAATGGTAACAAATTATTCTAAAATAAAAAAAATAATCGAAAACATAGAAATAAATGAGAAAAGTGAAAAAGCAAAAAAATTTCTCGAAATACCAGTCTGCTGTGAGAAAAATCTAAAACTAGATAATGATAGAATTGAGAAAATACTTAAAATTAAATTTGATAAAATATTAGAAAATTTTTTTAATAAAGAATACTTCTGTTATATGACTGGTTTTATTGCTGGTATGCCTTTTTTAGGAGATATAAATGAAAAATTAAGAGTAAAAAGATTAGAAACACCTAGAGTAAAAGTTCCCAAAGGATCTGTAGGATTAACTGAACAATTTTGTAATATTTATACTTATGAAAGTCCAGGTGGATGGAATATAATTGGTAATACACCTTTAGAAATTTTTAATAAAGATAATCAAGATGATCCAGCATTAATAAATCCAGGAGATAAAGTTAAATTTAAGCAAATAACCAAAGATGAGTATGACAAAATCAAAAGTTAATTTTTTCGAAGTTGAAAGGGCAGGAATAAATACAACTTTTCAAGATAGCGGAAGAAAAAATTTTAATCATATTGGAATTCCAATAAGTGGAGTTATGGATAGAAGAAACTATATACTTGCAAATGCAATACTAAAAAAAGATTTAAATTCTCCAGTAATAGAGTTTGCTTACCAAGGTCCTTTATTAAAATATAATGGAGAAAAAATATTTTTTGTAATTACAGGAGATGTAAAATTTCAAATTATAAAAAATAATAAAGAAATAATTATTGGAGAGCCATACAGGGTTTTTCAAATTAAAAACAACGATATAATTGATATTCTATCTACTAATAAATCTGTTTATGGGTACTTGTCTATAAGTGAAGATTTATTTCTTGATAAAACTTGGGGAAGCATCTCAACTAATACAAAAGCAAGAATCGGATCTAATAATGGTGAAAAACTATCTAATAATCAAAAAATAAATATAGATCACAAAAATAACAATACATCTTTTACAAAATTAAATTATATCAATTCAAAGATTGAATACATTAGAGTAATAAAATCAACTAACTTTGATTATTTTACAGAAAAAGCAAAAAATTATTTTTTTAATAGTGAATTTAAAGTTACTAAGTTATCTGACAGAATGGGTATGAGATTAGAGGGCAAAAATTTAGAAAATAAAGTAAGCACAAACATCAAATCAGAAGGATTAGTGAAAGGGGTAGTTCAAGTTACTAGCGACGGCAATCCAATAATTATGTTAGCTGACCATGGAACAATAGGTGGATATCCTAAAATTGCAAACGTAATAAGTGCAGATTTTGATAAACTTGTTCAAATGACACCTGGCTCTATTATAAAATTTAAACAAGTTACATTAGAAGAAGCTGAGAAATTATTTAAATTTTATAATTTAGAAACAAATAATTTAATAAACCAAATTTCGTGAGCATATTATTTAAGATACCCGGTTATGTTTTAGTATTCTTAGGCGCAGTTACATTAAGTTTTGGTGGGTTAATTGTTAAATCATTTGAAGGTGCAACTTTATGGCAAATTTTGTTTTGGAGGTCTGTTTTTTTTTGTTTTGTTATAATTATTTTTTTATCAATTACCTATAAAAGACAATTTTTTAAGTCTTTGATTGACTCTGGCGTACCGGGCTTAATTGGTGGAATAATTTTAGGATGTGGATTTTTTGGATATGTATTTGCAATGTATAATACTACTGTTGCAAATGCTAATTTTATAATTCAAACTCAAACTTTATTTTTAGCAATCTTTGGATATATTTTTCTAAAAGAAACTATTTCTAAAATTACACTAGCTTCAATAATTTTAGCTATATCAGGCATTATGCTAATGCTTGGCGACTCGCTAAGCTCAGGGCAAATTCTTGGTAACTTGATTGCATTTATTATGCCAATTTCATTTGCAGTTCTTATTATAATTGTAAGAAAATATCCAAGTGTTGACATGGTTCCTTTACAATTGGTTGCCGGCATTGTGGCAATGATTATTGGTTATCTATTTGCCGGCAGGGTAGATATTTCTTTACATGATATATTTTTAGGATTTTTGGCAGGATTTTTTCAAGTTGGTCTTGGATTTATTTTTATAACCATAGGTGCAAGAACTACGCCTTCTGCGGTTGTAGGAATTATCATGATGTCAGAAGCAATATTTGGACCTCTTTGGGCTTGGATTTTTATAAATGAACAGCCACCATTTATTGTTCTTATTGGTGGTTCGATTGTTTTATTTGCAGTTTTGCTTCAATTTTTAAATAAATTTTTTTCAAAAAAAGGAGCAAATTAAAAAATTTGTGATATATTAAATCCGCGGAAGAGACTACTTAAATGTAGAGCCGAAGGAGCAACCACCCCGGAATCTCTCAGGCAAAAGGACCGCACATATTAACTCTGGAAAAAGAACCACAGTTCTTGCCGAAGGAGCAAAACTCTCAGGCCAATAGACAGAGGGGGCAAGAGAGTTAATATGATTAAAAAAACAACTTTATATAACCTTCACCAAAAAAATGGAGCTAAGCTTGTAGAATTTGCAGGTTATGAAATGCCGATTCAATACAAAGACGGGATTATCCAAGAACATAAATTTACTAGATCAAATTGTGGAATATTTGATGTTTCTCATATGGGTCAATTATTTATATATGGTGATGAAAATTTAACTAATGACTTAGAAAATATTTTTCCACTAGATTTAAAAAAATTGAATATTAACCAAAGCAAATATTCTTTTTTAATGAATGACAACGCAGGAATACATGATGATTTAATTATTACAAAAGTTACTGGGGGATATTTAATTATTCTAAATGCAGCATGTAAAGAAAATGATTTTAGAATAATAAAAGAAAAGTTGAATGATAAATATGATTTACAATTAAGTGACAAGCATTCATTAATTGCTATTCAAGGTCCAGAGGCAAAAAATATTTTAGAGAAAAATATCAATGGAGTGGATAAATTAAAATTTATGAATGGTGGAAACTTTAAATTTCAAAATTCAGACGCATACGTTACAAGATCAGGATATACAGGAGAAGATGGTTTTGAAGTTTCAATTGGAAATAATTATGCCGAAAGTTTTGTAGAAGAAATGCTTAAAATTGGAGCAAAATTAGCAGGACTTGGAGCAAGAGATACATTAAGACTTGAAGCAGGCCTATGTCTTTATGGCAATGATATTGGTATGAATACTACACCAATAGAAGCAAATCTAAAATGGGCAATTTCCAAAAATAGAATAGATACTGAATACCCTGGATCAAAAATTATTAAAAACCAAATTAAATCTGGTGTAGATAAAATTAGAGTAGGAATTAAACCTGAAAACAGAGTTATAGCTAGGGGAAATACAAAAATATTTAATAACGAAAAGAAAGAGATAGGAAAGATTACAAGCGGTACATTTGGTCCAAGCGTAGAACACTCAATTGCAATGGGATATGTTGAAAACAAATATGCAATTTTAAATACAAAGTTATTTTTAGAAGTGAGAGGAAAAAAAATTCCCGCAAATGTTTGTAATTTACCATTTTATAAAAAAAACTATGTTAAAGGAGAAATAAATGTCTGATGTAAAATATTCTAAAGAGCATGAATGGTTAAAGTTAGATGGAGATATAGCAACTATCGGCATTACTAAACATGCAACAGAAATGTTGGGAGATATTGTATTTGCTGAATTGCCCGAAAAAGGCTCAAGTGTAGAAAAAGATGGCACAGCAGGTGTTGTTGAATCTACAAAAGCAGCGAGTGATGTTTATACTCCAATAAGTGGAGAGGTTGTTGATGCCAATCAATCGATAGTTGATGATCCTTCGAAAATTAATGCGGATCCAGAAGGAGATGCATGGTTTTTTAAATTAAAAATAAAAGATAAGAATGAATTAGATACTTTAATGAATAAAGAAGAATATGATAAATTTGCCAAAGAAAGTGCTCAGTAATGTTAGAAAATAATAGAAGTTTTTTTAGAAGACACATTGGAAATTCGGCTCAAGAACAAAAAAAAATGCTCAATGAATTGGGGTATAAAGATATTAAAGAGTTAATTTCAAAAACTGTACCAGAAAATATTTATTTTAAAGATAATTTGACCATCGGTGAACCAAATTCAGAGTATGAGGCTTTACGAAAACTTAAAAATATTTCTAAACAAAATAAAATTTACTCAAACTTTTTAGGAATGGGTTATTATGGAACTTATATACCCAATGTAATTTTAAGAAATATTTTAGAAAATCCAGGATGGTATACGTCCTATACACCTTATCAGCCTGAGGTAGCTCAGGGTAGATTAGAAATGTTGCTTAATTTTCAACAAATGATCACTGATTTTACTGGTATGGATATTGCAAATGCTTCACTGTTAGATGAAGGAACTGCAGCAGCAGAGGCAATGGGAATGAGTCACAGATTAAATAAAAAAGACAGTAAAATAGTATTTTTATCTGATAACTGCCACCCACAAACTATTGATGTAATTAAAACAAGAGCAGAGCCTCTTGGTTTAAAAATAATAATTGGAAATAATGAAAAAGATTTAGAAAATATAGCTGGAGATATAGTGTGCGGTATAATTCAGTATCCAGGAAGTTTAGGAGAAATTAAAGATCCAAGCGAAATGATTAGCAAGATCCATAAAAAAAATGGAAAAGCAATTTTAATATGTGATCTTTTATCATTAGCCTTAATTAAAACACCAGCGGAATTAGGTGCAGATATTGCTGTCGGAAGTTCACAAAGGTTTGGCATCCCTATGGGTTATGGTGGCCCTCATGCAGCATTTTTTGCAACAAAAGATGAATTTAAAAGATCTATGCCAGGAAGAATAGTTGGAGTTTCTGTTGATAGACATGGCAACAAAGCTTACAGATTAGCATTACAAACAAGAGAGCAACACATTAGAAGAGATAAAGCTACAAGCAATATTTGTACTGCTCAAGCTTTATTAGCAATAGTTTCAGCTGCCTTTGCAATTTACAATGGTCCAGAAGGAATAAAAAACATAGCAGAAAGAGTTTCACAATTAACAAATAATTTTGCAAATAAGCTAAAACAGTCAGGATATGAATTATACTCACAAAGCTTTTTTGATACTGTAACAATTAAAACAGGCGAAAAAACAGAAAAGATTTTTCAAAATGCTTTAAGTCAAAAAGTAAATATCAGAAAAGTGAACTCTGAAATGTTAGCAGTTTCATTTGATCAGAAAAAAAATGTATATAGAGCTAATCAATTATTAAAAATATTTAATTCAGCAGAATCTATTAAAGATAATCCAACAGAAAGTTTACCAAACTTGCCAAAAAAACTTCTAAGATCCTCAAGTTATCTAGATCATCCTGTGTTTAACAATTATCATTCAGAAACGGAAATGCTTAGATATCTTAAAAAATTGGAAGATAAAGATATAGCATTAAATAGATCTATGATTGCCCTAGGATCTTGTACAATGAAACTAAATGCTGTAGCTGAAATGATACCAGTCTCATGGAGAGAGTTTTCAGAACCTCATCCTTTTACTCCCGTTGAACAAATGGATGGATATAGAAATTTGTTTACGGATTTAAAAAATTGGCTGAGATCTATCACAGGTTTTTCAGGAGTATCGTTACAACCAAATGCCGGTGCACAAGGAGAATATGCGGGTTTGATGGTAATTAAAAAATTTCATTTTGAGAAAGGCAATCAGAACAGAGATGTATGTTTAATACCAAGCTCTGCTCATGGAACAAACCCAGCTAGTGCTCAAATGGTAGGAATGAAAGTAGTAGTAGTTAATTGTGATAAAGAAGGCAACGTAGACATAAATGATTTAAAAAATAAAGCAGAAAAATATTCTGAAAATTTAGCTGCTCTAATGGTAACTTATCCTTCTACACATGGAGTTTTTGAAGAAAAAATTACAGAAATATGTGATTTAATTCACAAGCATGGAGGTCAAGTTTACATGGATGGAGCAAATTTAAATGCTTTAGTTGGTATCGCAAGACCTGGAAATTTTGGTCCAGACGTATGTCATATAAATTTACATAAAACTTTTTGTATTCCACATGGTGGCGGCGGGCCTGGAATGGGACCTATAGCGTGTAAAAGACATTTAGAACCTTTTCTTCCTAATCATCCTGTAATTAAAGATTGTGGTCCCGCTTCTGGAATTGGATCTATTTCAGCAGCACCTTGGGGTAGCGCAAGTATTTTAGCTATTTCATGGATGTATATAAAAATGATGGGATCCGAAGGATTGAGAATTGCGACTGAAAATGCAATACTTAATGCAAATTATGTAGCTTATAAACTGAAAGACTTTTTTCCAATTTTATACAAAGGAAAAAACGGAAACGTTGCCCATGAGTGTATAATTGATATTAGACCAATAAAAAATGACACAGGCATAACTGAAGAAGATATAGCCAAACGTCTTATTGATTTTGGTTTTCATGCACCAACAATGTCTTGGCCAGTAGCGGGAACAATGATGATTGAACCAACAGAAAGTGAAAGTCTAAGAGAATTAGATAGATTTTGTAATGCACTAATAACTATCAAGAGTGAAATAGATAAAATTAAGTCGGGTGAATATGACAAAACTGATAATCCAATTAAAAATGCGCCTCATACAGATGTTGAATTAGTATCTAATGAATGGAAACATAAATATTCAAGAGAAGATGCTGCTTACCCCGCTGTGTATTTAAAAGAAAATAAATTTTGGCCTCCAGTTGCAAGGGTTGACAATGTTTATGGAGATAAAAATTTATTTTGTTCTTGTCCTAGCATGGATGAGTTCAAAGAAGATGCTGCATAATTCTTAATGAAAATAGCAGTAGTTGGATCAGGAATATCTGGATTAAGTGCAGCTTACCACTTATCAAAAAAACATAAAGTAGATCTTTTCGAAAAAGACGATCATTTTGGAGGTCATTCTTATACATTAGACCTTAATGTAAATAATAAAAAAATATCAGCAGACATTGGTTTCATAGTTTTTAATTATAAAACTTATCCTAATCTTATTAATTTTTTCAAAGACAATTCAATCGAGATAGAAAAAAGCAATATGTCTTTTTCAGTATCAGTAAAAGATACAAATTTTGAATATTGTGGCAATGGTATTTCAGGTATGTTTTGTAATAAATCAAACATATTTAACTTAAAATTTTTAAAAATGTTTTTTGATGTAATAAAATTTTATAAAAAAAACGAAAACCTAAAGTTAGCTGACAATAAATTAACTCTTGGAGAGTATTTAAATAAAGAAAAATTATCTAAAGAGTTTATTGATTATCACATTATCCCAATGGTCGCAGCTATTTGGTCTATGCCACCCTATGAAGCTAGTCAAATGCCATTAAGTTTTTTTTTAAAATTTTTCCAAAATCATGGTTTATTTAAATTAAAAAATAGACCTCAATGGTACACAGTTTCAAACAGAAGCAGAACATATGTAAATAAAATTCTTAATAAAATAAGTGGAGAGCATTATAAAAATTATAAAATTAATTTAATTAAAAGACACAAGGAAAATATTGAAATATTTTATGGAGAAAAAAATGAATTCTTTTCATATGATAAAGTAGTAATAGCAACACATGCAGATGAGGCATTATCAATACTAGAAAATCCAACAGAAGACGAAAAAAATTTGCTTTCAAATTTTAAATATAAAAGCAATTTAGCTGTAATCCATACAGATAAAAACCAAATGCCTACAAATAAAAAAGCGTGGAGTGCATGGAATGCGAAATTAAATAAAAACGTTAGAGAAAATTCATCTGTAACTTATTGGTTAAACTTGTTGCAAAATTTAAAAATTGATGAAGATATTTTTTTATCTCTCAATCCTTTTGATAGAATTGATGAACAAAAAATACTCAACAAAGTAAGTTTCATGCACCCATATTATGATAAATTAGCACTTGAAAATCAGACTGAATTGAAAAAACTTCAAAATGTAAATAATACCTTATTTTGTGGGAGTTATTTTGGATCTGGATTCCATGAAGATGGAATAACTTCTTCAATAGATATGTTAAAATCAATTAATGATTAAGTATTCTAAGATTTACTCAGGTCAAGTAATACACACAAGATTTAAACCTAAAAAACATCATTTTAAATATAAAGTATTCAGTTTGTTAATTGATTTAGATGAAATCAGTGAAATAAATAATAATTTAAATTTTTTTTCATATAATAAATTTAATTTAATTAGTTTTTTTGACATAGATCATGGAAATAGAGACGGCAAAAATGTTAAAGAATGGGTAAAAGAAAACCTAATTAAAAAGAATATTAAATTTCAAAATATTAGAGTAGAAATTCTATGTTATCCAAGAATATTTGGTTACGTATTCAATCCACTTTCAATTTTATATATTTATAATGAGAATAATGAATTAATCTCAATTTTTTATGAAGTTAAAAATACATTTGGAGAGCAACATACTTATATTTTTGAAACTAAAGATCAAACCTTAATAAAAAATAAATGTAATAAAAAGTTTCATGTATCACCTTTTATTGATATGGAATGTGAATACAATTTTAGTGTGACAAAGCCCGGAGACTCTATATCTGTTATAATTAATCAATATGATAAAGAAGGTAAGCTTTTATTCGCCTCACAAGATGGAAAAAGCCAAGATTTTACTGCTAAAAATCTAATACTTAATTATTTAAAACATCCACTAATGACTTTTAAAGTAATAGTTGCAATACATTATGAAGCATTCAAACTTTGGCTTAAAAAAGTAAAATTGGTAAAAAAGAAAATTAAAATTTTAAATAAAGTAACATTTGAGACCAATGAGCATAAATAATATATCAGACAAAATAGTATTCAGCATGTTAAAGCATATTAAACATGGTGTGCTAGAACTTACAAATCATGATAGCAAAAAATATGTTTTTGGAAAAGACTCAAGCGGATTAGATGTTAGTTTAAAAATAAATAAGCCAGACTTCACTTATAAAATAATTAAAAGTGGAAGCGTAGGATTAGCAGAAGCTTATATGAGAGGTGATTTTGAAACAAATAATCTTTCAAGTTTAATAGAATTAACAGCAAAAAATATAAATATAATTTATAAATTTTCAGGAATATTTGATTTATCATTAATTAATATAATTAAAAATTTCCTCGTAAAGAATACAAAAAATCAAAGTAAAGAGAATATTGCTAAACATTATGATCTTGGGAATAATTTTTTCTCTTTGTGGTTAGATAAATCTTTAACTTATTCAAGCGCAATATTTGATAGTGATAAAAAAGATTTAGAATCTGCCCAGTATAATAAATATTTAAAATTAATTAATTTAATCAAACCAAAGTCAGGCGATAAAATTTTAGAAATAGGATGTGGCTGGGGAGGATTTGCTGAATATGTGGGAAAAAATTTAGATGTCAAGTTAGACTGCATAACAATTTCAAAAAAACAATATGAATTTGCAAAGGAGAGAATATATAAAAATCATTTAAATCATAAAATAAATATTGAATTAAAAGATTACAGAGATGTTAATCATAAATATAATTCAATAGCATCTATCGAAATGATTGAAGCGGTAGGGCAAAATTATTTAGATGGTTATTTTAAAACGATTAAAAATAATTTAAATGTTAATGGTACTGCCGCCATCCAAGCAATTGTAATCGATGATAAGTTATATAAAAGATATAAAACAAAAGAAGATTTCATTCAAAAATATATATTTCCAGGGGGCTTTTTGCCTTCTAAGAATAGTTTAGAAAAACTTTCAATAAAAAATGGTTTGAAACTTGATTTGATGAATTCATATGGTGAACATTACTCTGATACATTAAGAATTTGGCGAGATGAATTTTTAAAAAAGTGGGATTTAATATCAAGGCAAGGATTTGATTTAACTTTTAAAAAAATGTGGGATTTTTATTTGTCGTATTGTGAAGCTGGCTTTAAATCAAAAAATATTGATTTGATACAATTTTCACTACAAAATAAATAAATATATATGAAAGTTTTTAAATTTCTTAATTTAATTTTATTGATAATTTTTGCTCAATTTATTACAAGCTGTTCATCAAATAGCTCTATGAAACCTGAAGATTTTAAAGATAAGAAACCAAGATTGATAATCGAGGAGTATTTAGCAGGCGAAGTAAAAGCTTGGGGAATTTTGCAAAATAGATCAGGCAAAGTCACAAGGCAATTTTCTGCAACCCTAAATGGCAAATGGAATGGAACGCAATTGATATTAGATGAAACATTTAATTGGGATGATGGAGAAATTCAAAATAGACAGTGGAAAATTAATAAAATTGATGAACATAATTATGAAGGTACGGCGGGCGATGTAGTTGGAAAAGCAAAAGGATTTTCATATGGACCAGCATTCAAATTTGAATATGTTTTATTAGTTCCAGTGAAAGGCAAAGAAATGAAAATCACCTTTGATGATTGGATTTTCATGCAAGATGAAAAAGTTGCAATTAACAGAGCAAAGATGACAAAATTTGGAATTAGAGTTGCAGATCTAACTGTAGTCTTTGTAAAAAATTAGTTCTTTTTTTGAAGCTTTGTTCCTTTTTTTAACAAATAAAAATATACTTTACTTGGTAACAGTTTAAAAAATTTAAGTGTTAAAGTAAGTTCTTTAGGAAAATGTATTTCAAAGATATTTTTCTTAGTTAATCCATCATAGATTTTATCTGCTGCAAATTCTGGAGTTTTTAAAAACGGCATTTTAAAATCATTTTTATCTGTCATTGGGGTTTTAATAAAACCTGGTGATACTAAACATACTCTTACATTGTATCTTTCGAAATCAAAGTACAAACTTTCAGCCAGACTAATTAATGCTGATTTTGATGGTCCATATCCAGTTGTATTTGGCAAACCTCTATAGCCAGCAATTGAAGATACTATGGTTATTATTCCATCCTTCTTATTTTTGAAATATTCTTCAACAGCTTTTATACAATTTAAAGTTCCAAAAAAATTTACTTTAAAAACATTTTCAATTTGTTCAACATCTATATCCTTTTCTTTTTTTGGACTCCAAGTTCCTGTAGAAAAAAAACAAATATCTATATTTCCAAATTGATCTTTAATTTTATTGAATACTTCTTTACATTTAATTTTATCAGTAACATCTAATGGAAAAGACTTTATATTTTCGTTAGATTCGGAAATCTCATTTAATAAATTTTCTCTTCTAGCTGAGATTGCGACATTCCAACCTTCTTTAGCAAATTTTAAAGCTAACGATTTACCAATACCGCTACTTGCACCAGTTATCCACACTACTTTTTTATTCATAATTTAATATTGTATTTAATTATTAATTTAATTTATGCTAGTAATTAATTCTTATGGATGATGTTGTAGTTATAGGTGGCGGTATTATAGGCGTTTCAGCAGCTTATTTTCTATCA
>CACLIZ010000007.1 GCA_902607115.1 uncultured Pelagibacteraceae bacterium
CCAAAGATCAATTAATTTTATTGAATTATGATAATTCACCATCTGGAAAATATAAAACTAATTTAGATTTAAAATTAAATAATAATTTAAAATATTTTGAAAAAGAAATTATAAAATACTCCTATATGTGGAAAGATGGAGGTGAGTTTTCTAAGGAAAAAAATTAATTTTTTTATTAGGAAAAAAATTTTTAAGCTGATTTAACTTTCTTTTCTAAAAAAGCCGGAACGTCCTCATCTTTTAGTGCAACTTCTTCTTTTTTACCTTTTGGCTGATAAACTATCATTAAATGTAAGGGGCAATAAGAAAATTTTTCAACTGTCTTTCTTCCACAGAAAGAAGAATTTTTCTCGTCTGGATGTCCCTCCATATATTTACATGTTTTTTCATTTAACTCCTCAAGAGATATATTTTTAGCTTCTTCAAAATTTTTATCTAAAACCAAGCTTCTAAATTTTGATCTTTTATTATTGTTATTTAATTTTTTCTCATTTGGATTTTTTATTGAATGACTGTAAGCACTACTTCTTGTTTTAATTTTTGTTGATAAATTTAATCGAAAAGCTTTCCCAATAACAGCATTCCGACTAACTCCACCTATCAATTCAGCTATTTGTGATGCGGTTTTTCCTTTACCCCATTCATTCTTTAAAGTTTCTATCTTTTTTTCATCCCAGCTCATATATTACCAAATATAGTATATGTTTAATTTAAGCATACTATATAATGTAACGCATAATTCTTATTTATTATCAAGTTTTTTCTTAGCTTTTTTAACAGTTTTTTGAAATTTGAGATTTAACCAAAGGTTGAATTTTATATAAATTTATATGATTTAAATGTGTATAACTTAATTTTTAGATTTATGACATCATTAGCTAATAATTACAAAAGAAGGAATATATCCTTCAAATATGGCAAGGGTAGCTTTTTATATTCTACTAGAGGAAAAAAATATATTGATTTTATTCAAGGGATAGCAGTTAATTCATTGGGTCACACTAATCCTTATTTGTCAAAAGCACTGAAAAAACAAGCTAGTAAAGTTTGGCATATATCAAATGCTTTTTTAATACCAGAAGGAGAAAAGTTAGCAAAAAGATTATCAAAATATACTTTTGCAGAAAAAATAATTTTTCAAAACAGTGGAGCAGAAGCGACTGAAGCAGCTATAAAAGTGGCAAGAAAGTATTTCTTCTCTATGGGAAAAAAAGAAAAAAATAGAATTATTTGTATTAAAAATTCTTTTCATGGAAGAACTTTAGCCGCAATCAGCGCTAGCGGCTCAAAAAAAATGACAAATGGTTTTGGGCCAAACGCCTCAGGATTTGATCATTTTGTATTTGGTGATCATAAAAAATTGAAGAAGCTTATAAATAAAAGAACAGCTGCAATTATGGTTGAACCTATAATGGGCGAGGGCGGAATAAAAGTTGTACCAGAATGGTGTTTGAAAGAATTAAGAAAGATATGCAATAAAAAGAAAATACTACTAATTTTTGACGAAGTTCAGTGCGGAATTGGAAGAACCGGTAAGTTTTTTGCATTTGAACATGCCAATGTTAAACCAGACATAGTACCAATAGCAAAAGGTATTGGAGGTGGATTCCCAATGGGCGCAGTATTGATGACTAATAAAATAGCAAAATGTATGACTCCAGGTACACATGGGTCTACTTTTGGAGGAAACCCTTTAGCAATGTCAGTAGGTAACGCAGTTTTAGATCAATTATTTAAGAAAAATTTTTTAAAAAATGTCACAAAATTATCAAAATATTTTTTAAACGAATTAAATAAAATCAAATATGAATATCCAAAAATTATAAAAGATATACGTGGCAAGGGGTTTTTAATTGGAATACAATTACATTTTGATCAATCAAAGTTTATTAAATCTTTAGAAAAAAATTATCTATTAACAATAAGAGCTGCAGAAAATGTTATAAGAGTTTTGCCTCCTTTAAATGTTAAGAAAAACGAAATTGATTTAGCATTAAAAATAATCAAAAAAGTTTGCAAAGAGTATAAATAATCATGAGAAATTTTATTAATTTAAAAGATATTCCGGCTAAAGATTTAAGAAAAATTTTAACCGATGCAAAGACAAGAAAAAATAAAAGAAAAAAACTTAATACTCTTGATGCTGATAAAGATCGACCGTTAAAGGGAAAACTACTTATCCAAATGTATGAAAAGCAAAGTTCTCGAACTCGTTTAAGTTTTCATATTGCGATTAATCAACTGGGGGCTGGATCAATAACTGTAAAAGCGAGTGAATTACATTTAGGTAAAGGTGGTGAAAGCCTAGCAGATACTGCTAAAATTTTATCAACTTATGGTGACGGATTTTTATTGAGAACTGATAGTGATAAAAAAATTGAAGATTTTTGTAAAAATTTAACTATTCCGATTGTAAATTTATTAAGTCCAAGCTCTCACCCTTGTCAGGTGCTTTCCGATGTATTTACCATCGAGGAGATAAAGAATAAACCAATATCTAAATTAAATTTATGTTGGATTGGAGACTGTAATAATGTTTTAAATTCATTAATTGCAGCATCGGTTAAGTTTGGGTTTAATTTGAATGTTGGCTGCCCTAAGAATTATAGTCCACCAAAATTTGTAATGGATTGGGTCAAAAAAAATAAAAGAAAAATTAATATTTTTAATGATCCCAAAAAAGCAGCAACAAATGCGGATGTAGTATTTTCTGATAAAGTAGTTTCTTTAAATGACAAAGGGAACAAAGCAAAAAAAATAAAAGATTTTAAAAATTATAGAATTAATTCAAGCTTAATGAAAGTCACTCGGCCAAAAAGTATTTTCCTGCACTGTTTGCCCAGAGGAAATGAAGTTTCAGAAGATGTTTTTTTAGGAAAACAATCTAGAGTTTGGCAACAAGCTCTAAACAGAGTCCATGTTCAAAAAAGCATTTTGCTTTATAGTTTTGGGAAATTAAGGTAATGGTTTAGGGTTATCGCTATTTTGGTTTAAATATAATATTACAGATGCTCTGTCCTTTTCAGATTTAAGTCCAGCAAAACCCATCTTATTATTAGGTATCCATTTTGATGGTTTAATTAAAAAACCATTCATTTCTTCCCAGCTCCATTCTTTTTCGTAAGAGGTTAGAGCTTTAGAATATTTATAATCAGCTATTGCACCAACTTTTCTAAACATAACGTTCCATAATGCTGGTCCAATTTTATTTCCACCATCTTGTTTAATGCTGTGACAACTTTTACATTTTTTGAAGACTTTTTCTCCTGTTGCAATATCACCCACTGCTAAGAAAGCCGATATATCAATTGATGATTCCGCGCTGATTGTAGTTGCCGCACTATTTTCAATGGAGGATTCAACTTTGTAAGCCACAACGTTTGTTTCTGTTTGAAAAATTAAATCACTTATTTTTCCTATACCAAAAACCACTAAAAATGTTAATAAAACCGCAACTATAATTTTATTTATTTCAAAACCCATAATTCAATATTATAAATTGGACTTATAACATTAATTTAAAAATTAATACTAAATTTTATTTTCTTGTTATGCGCCGCAAAGACGCACGAATACTAAATTTTATGACAAAAACTATTATTTTAATACCGTCAAGACTAGGCGCCTCTAGGTTACCAAATAAACCTCTGCTTAGAATTAATAGTAAATCAATCATTAGTCATGTTTTTGAAAAAGGACAGTCTACAAATATTGGAGATGTTTATGTTGCTACAGGTGATAAAGAAATATTTGAAGAAATTGTTAAAAATAATGGCAAAGGTATTCTTACAAAAAAAAATCATTTAACAGGAACAGACAGGATATTCGAGGCATATGAACTATTAAATAGAAATGATATAGATTATATCATTAATTTACAGGGAGATGAGCCATTAATAGATGTAAATGATATTATTAATTTAAATAATTTAGCAATTAAAAATAATTCTGAAATAGCGACACTTGCCTGCAAATTAGAGGCAAAGAATATCGAAAATCAAAATGTTGTAAAGGTAATTTGTGATGAAGATATTAAAAAAAATAAATTTTCTAAAGCTAAAAGTTTTTTAAGATCTATAAAAAATGGAAAACTAGATAATGTTTATCATCATATTGGAATATATATTTATAAAGTTACAGCACTTCAAAAGTTTGTAAGTTTGAAGCAATCTCCCAATGAAATTAGCCTTAAACTTGAACAACTTAGAGCATTAGATAATAATATAAAAATTGATGTTATTTTTGCAAACTCTATACCTGTTGGGGTAGATACTAATGAAGATTTTATGGAAATAAAAAAACTTATGGAATATAAATCTTAAATTATGAAAATTGCTTATCAAGGCATCGCTGGAAGCTACAGTGAAAGCTGTGCAAAAAAAAACTATCCAAGATGTGAGACTATTTCATGCAAAACATTCGACGAGTGTTTTGAAATGGCCAGTAGTGACAGCAGTATTAGAGCAATAATACCTGAGTCTAATAAGACAACAGGAAATATAGGTATAGAATATTTAATATTTAAATTCAGACTTAATATTTATGCAGAACACTTTTATAAAATTAGTCATAACTTATTAGGTTTAAAAGGAACTAAAATTGAAGATATAAAAGATGTATACTCGCATGCTCAAGCTTTAAGTCAATCATCTATATTTATAAAAAAAAATAATCTAACTGAACAAGTAAGAGCGGACACGGCTGGTTCTGCAAAGTTTGTATCTAATACTAAAGATAAAACAAAAGCAGCTATTGCATCCAGTTTAAGCTCAGAGATTTATGATCTAGAAATTATTAATGAAGATATACAAGATAACAAAGAAAACTTTACAAGATTCTTATTGATGGGAAAAGATATTATGCAACCAGAAAATGATAATAAATTATATGTAACATCTTTTCTTTTCAAACTTAAAAGTAAACCGGCGGCTCTTTATAGCGCATTACAAGGGATGGCAATCAATGGTGTTAACATGATAAAACTTCAAAGCTTCCCAGAAAAAAACTCTTTTTCTTCTTATTTTTTTCTATGTGAAGTTGAAGGTCATATAGATGATCAAAAAATTAAAAATTCTTTAGAGGATCTTAATTATCATTGTGAAGATATGAGTATTTTAGGGGTTTTCGAAGCTGATAAACTAAGAAAAAAATAAGATATCATATTGAAGATTTGAATTTATTACTGATATAATGTTGTGGGGGCCAATCAGGTGGAAGTACCATGAACTCCCCTAGGTCTTAACGGAAGCAAGGGTATTGAGTATATATTCAGGTTGGTTGGTCTCCTTAAATTTTTATGAATTCAAAAAGTAAAGTATTAGCTCTAAAATATAGACCTCAAACCTTTGATGAATTAATAGGTCAAAAAGTTATAGCTGAAAGCATTTTTAACTCTATCAAACTTAACAAAATCCCAAATGCATATATGTTTTTAGGAATTAGAGGTAGCGGCAAAACAAGCACAGCAAGAATAGTTGCAAAAGCTTTGAATTGTAAAAATGGAATTGAAAGTTTATGTACAAAAGATTTTTGTGAAAGCTGTCAGTCTATTATTGATGGAAATAATATTGATATTTTAGAAATTGATTCTGCTAGCAAAACAAGTGTAGATGATGTTAGAGAGCTTATAGAATTTTCAAGATACAAGCCAACTTCTGCCAAATATAAAATTTTTATTTGTGATGAAGTGCATATGTTTTCCAAATCTGCATTTGCAGCTCTACTAAAGACTTTAGAGGAACCTCCAGCTTATTTGAAATTTATATTTGCCAGTACAGACGTAAAAAAAATTCCTGTAACGATAATATCAAGATGTCAAAGATATGATCTTTCAAGAGTTAACTCACAAGAACTATTTGATTATTTATTTAAAATTAAAGAGCTAGAAAAAGGAAAGATAACAAATGAAGCTATTAAACTTATAGTTAAATTATCAGAAGGATCAGTGAGAGACTCACTTTCTTTACTTGATAGAGCTTTGTTAGTTGAAAATAACGGTAAAGACCTTGACCTTAAAAATGCCCAAAAAATTTTTGGATATTTTGAAAAAAGTATTTTAATTGATTTAATAAGCAATATTTTAGATGGTAGTGAGAATAAAACTCTTGAGTTATACAGCAACATTTATAAATCTGGAGTTGAGCCAAAGGTATTTTTAAATGAATTTTTAGAAGCGCTATATTATTTAAAAAATATCGATTTTATTAATTTAGATGGAACTAACTTTGATTTAAATGATAATGAGTTTGATAAAACTAAAGACTTGTCCAAAAAAATTGAAAAAAAAGATCTACTTTTATTATGGCAATTTACTTTAAATAATCTTGAGAAGATAGACATTATAAAAAATCAAAATCAATTTGTTGAAATGTTTTTAATTAGATGTTTGTATCTTAAAAAAATATTGAAAGATGAAAAAGATCTAGAAGCAAAAGATTTACAACAAGATTCAATAATTAATAAAATTACAATTGAAAATAAAAGTAAATTAAAACAAGATACTATTAATCAGCTAAAAAATGTTGAACAAGAAGAAAAAGTTATAACTAATCCTGAGGTAAAAAATAAAATAGAAAACAATCAAATTAAAAGTTTGAAAGAACTTGTTGAAATTTGCGAAGAAAAAAGAGAGTTAAAAATTAAATATGAACTCGAAAATAATTTAAAATTAGTAAGCTTTAAAGATCCAAAAATTGAAATTTCATTTAATTCAAATCTTGATAAAACATTTGTAAAAGATTTAACAGCAAAACTTTTAGAATGGACCAATAAAAGATGGATTATTGCTTTTTCAAAAGAAAATGGCTTGCCAACTATAAAAGAACAGAAAAAAGATTTAAAAGAAAATTTAATTAAAAAAGAATCTGAAACAAATTTTTTTAAAGAAGTGAAAAAAACCTTTCCCGATGCAGAATTGATAGATGTAAATGAAGAGGACAAATCATGACAGATTTCACTAAAATACTTGAGAAGGCTAAGGAATTAGAACAAAAAATGAAAGAAAGTCAGGAGGCAATTAAAAAAATTGAAGTTTTAGGAAACTCAGGTGGAGATTTGGTGAAAGTTAAACTAAATGGTGAAGGTGAAATGATTGATGTAGAAATTTCAGATAAACTTTTAAAGGAAGAAAAAAATATTATTGAAGATTTAATTAAAGCAGCTCACAACAATGCAAAATCTGCTCTAAAATCCAAAACAAACGAGGAAATTTCAAAAAACGCAGGCAATTTTGGTATACCAGGTTTTAAGTGGCCCTTATAATTTAAATGCAAAATATTACTGAAATTGAAGAATTAATTAAATTAATATCTAAACTACCAGGTTTAGGACCAAGATCTGCAAAGAGAATAGTTTTAAAGCTAATAAATAATAGAGAGGAATTAATAAGACCAATGGCAAAAACTTTAGCGGATGTGTACAAAAATATATTTAGATGTAAATTGTGTGGTTCATTAAAGTCAAACTCAAATGGATGTAATAATTGTGAAAATATTAAGCATAAATTTAATAAAATTTGTGTAGTTGAAAATATAGCTGACCAGTGGAGCATAGAAGCGTCAAGCGTATATCAAGGCTACTTCCATATCCTTGGTGGAACAATTTCTACTTCTAATAATCAAAATAAAGAGGACTTATTAATTAATTCATTAGTAGAAAGGGTTAAGAAAGACGAGATAGAAGAAGTAATTTTAGCTACTAGCGCAACAGTAGAAGGACAGACAACAGCATTTTATATTCAAGATAGTCTAAGAGACTCAAATGTAAAAATCTCAAAACTTGCCCAAGGATTGCCAGTAGGCGGTGAAATAGAAAGTTTAGATGATGGTACTTTAATATCAGCTTTTAAAAATAGGCAAAGTTTTAAAAATAAATAAATTAATTTTTTTTAATTAAACGATTTAAATGTAGTAATGGTTCAGTGTAGCCTGAAGGTTGATTTTTTCCTTGAAATACTAACTCGCATGCAGTTTTAAATGCTATAGATTTATCATATTGTGGTGACATTTTCTGATAAAAACTATCATTTTTGTTTTGCTCATCGACAACTTTTGCCATTTTTTTCATAATTTCTAATACTTGTTTTCTGCTACATATTCCGTGATAAAGCCAATTAGCTATATGCTGAGATGAAATTCTTAGTGTTGCTCTATCTTCCATTAATCCTATATTATTAATATCCGGTACTTTTGAGCATCCTATGCCTTGATCAATCCACCTTACCACGTATCCTAAGATCGTTTGTGCAGAATTAGAAACTTCTTTGCTTATTTCCTCAATAGACCAATTTGGTTTTTTTATAACTGGTATCATTAACAAATCATATAATTTTGCTTTTTCTCTAGTTTTTAAATCTTTATGCTTATCAAATATATTTATTTGATGATAATGAAGGGCGTGAAGTGCGGCGGCTGTAGGAGAGGGTACCCAGGCACAATTTGCTCCAGCTTCTAGATGGGTAATTTTTTGCTTTAACATATCTGCCATTTTATCTGGCATAGCCCACATTCCTTTACCTATTTGTGCAACACCGGAGAAACCACATTTTAACCCTATATCTACATTGTTATTTTCATAAGCATTTATCCAAGATGATGATTTCATATCTCCCTTCTTGATCATTGGTCCAGCTTCCATAGATGTGTGCATTTCATCTCCCGTTCTATCTAAAAAACCAGTGTTAATGAAAAAAACTCTATTTTCTAATGTTCTAATGCATTCTTTTAAATTTACAGAAGTTCTTCTTTCTTCATCCATAATTCCACATTTAATTGTAAATTTTTTCAAACCCAACACTTCTTCCACTCTTGAAAATAATAAATCTGTAAAAGATGTTTCTTCTGGACCATGTTGTTTTGGTTTTACGATATAAATAGAACCTGTTCTTGAGTTATTTTGGTTTTTTAAATCATGTATAGAACATAGAGATGTAACAAATGCATCTAAAATACCCTCAGGAATTTCAGATCCATCTTGTAACAAAACTGCAGAATTTGTCATTAAATGACCGACATTTCTATTTAAAAGAAGAGATCTTCCGTGAAGATTTTCTTTTTTACCAAGCTTAGTGATATAATTTCTGTTTGTATTAAGTTTTCTAATTAATTTTTTACCATTTTTTTCAAATTCAGATGTAAGATTTTTTTTCATAAGACCTAGCCAGTTTCTATATCCAATAATTTTATCCTCCGCATCAACTGCAGCAACAGAATCTTCATGATCGCATATGGTAGTAATTGCGGACTCAACAATTATATCTGAAATACCAGCTGGATCTCTTTTAGCACTAAATGCATTTGGGTTAATTAGAATTTCGATATGTAAATTATTATTTTTTAAAATTACTGCTGAAACCTTTTTATTTTCAACTCTATACCCAACATACTTTTCATTATTTTCTAATTCTGTACTATCTTTGTCTAGATACAATTTTAATTTATGTTCTTCGATTGATATTTTATTTACATTTTTCCATTTTGAATTTTTTAGTTTAAAGTTTTGGTCTAAAAAGTTTTTAGTATATTCAATTACTTGAGCACCTCTTTCAGGGTCATATCTTTCGCTGATTGACTCTTCCGAAGATATAACATCAGTTCCATATAAGCTGTCATACAAGCTCATCCATCTTGCATTTGCTGCATTTAATGCATACCTTGCATTCATTACAGGTACAACAAGTTGTGGGCCAGCGATATTTGATATTTCTTGATCTATATTTTCAGTTTTAATTTTTAAATCAGGCCCTTCTTTTTTAAGATAGCCAATTTTTTCAAGATAAGATTTATATTCTTTTATATTAAATTCTTTTTCATAGTTTTCTAGATGCCATCTATCTATATCCATTTGCAATTTGCTCCTAATGTTAAGCAACTTTTTATTTTTTGGTGCAAGTTCGTGAGCAACTTTGCTAAGCCCATTCCAAAAATTTTCCTCAGTAATATTTGTATCTGGTATAGCCTCTTTGTTAATAAAGTTATAAAAGTTTTCTGAAACCGAGAGGTTTTGAATATTTGTATATTTTTTTGTCATATCAATTAAAATTTAGTTCGTAGAAACTAATCTAATGATTATTTTCTATACTTAAATTTAAGTATTATTTTTTAGAAAAATTATTATAACAGTAAATTAATAAAATAAAGTCACTTTATTGCCTTTATTTTATAAAATATTGAATTTATGAAAAATTATTTAAATTTTGAAACTGAAGTAAAAGAATTAGAAGGTCAACTTGATGCCTTAAAAGACCCCTATAACAATGAAGGTATTTCTGAAGTAAATACAAATGAAATAGCTTCATTAGAAGAGAAAATAAATAAAAAACTAGAAAAAATATATTCCAACCTAAATCCTTGGGAAACAACTCAAGTTGCTAGACACGAAGACCGTCCAAAAGCTAAATATTTTATAAAAAATTTATTTGATGATTTTATTTCACTATCTGGCGATAGGTTTTACGGAGAAGATAAATCAGTAATAGCTGGGTTTGCTAAGTTCAACAACAAATCAATCTTAGTAATTGGACAAGAAAAAGGAGAAAACCTAGATGAAAGATTAGATAGAAATTTTGGAATGATGATGCCTGAAGGCTATAGAAAAAGTGTAAGATTAATGGAGCTTGCAAATAAATTTAACATTCCAATAATAACTTTTATTGATACTCCAGGAGCATATCCAGGAGTTGGTGCTGAAGAAAGAGGACAGGCCGAAGCAATTGCAAGATCTATAGAGAGCTGCATGAAACTAAAAGTTCCAAATATATCAATAATTATTGGAGAAGGAGGGTCGGGTGGAGCAATAGCTTTAGCCTCAGCTAGCAAAGTAATTATGTTAGAAAACGCAATTTACTCAGTTATATCTCCAGAAGGTTGTGCCACTATTCTGTGGAGAGATCCTAAAAAAACTCTTGAAGCAGCAACCGCCATGAAGCTGACATCAAAAGAATTGTTTGATTTAAACATAGTTGATGAAATAATTAAGGAACCAACCGGTGGAGCTCATAGAGATAAGGAAAAGATTTTAGAAAACATTCGTATCTCAATAAAAAAACATTTAGAAAATTTTCAAAATTTAAATGAAGAGCAAATAGTATTACAAAGGAAAAACAAATTTTTGCAAATAGGCAGAGGGAGTGGCTTCTCCAGTAAATTAGATAATACTATTGGTCTTTCTATAGAACAAAAAAATATAAATAATATGTTAAAAAAAGTTTTAAAAGATAAAAAGGTTTCAATAGGTGTTGTAATAACAATTTTTATAATAGCAGGATTAATCTATTTATTATAAAGCGCCGCAGCAATGTTTGTATTTTTTTCCAGAGTTACAAGGACAACGCTCATTTCTTCCAATATTTTTTCTTACAATATTACTAATTTTATTTTTAATTTCTTTATCGTCTTCTTTTTTTTCTTCTATTTTTTGGTCAGATACAATTTTAATATTTAATAATAATCCAATAAATTGATTTTTTAATCTTTCTAAAAGATCTTCAAATAAATCAAAAGCTTCTTTTTTGTATTCAATTAAAGGGTCTCTTTGACCGTATGATCTTAATCCAATTACTTGTCTTAGTTGTTCTAGATATTGGATATGAGTTGTCCAATTTTGACCGATTAATTGAAGAAAAATTCTTTTTTCAATTTCTTTTGACTGGTTTTCACCTAAAATAGTTAATCTTTCGTCTCTTTTGTTATTAAATTTTTTCATAATTTCTTGCTTTAAAACTGAGTTATCTTTAGATTTTAAGTTATCAATTTCATCATTATTAAAAGTAGCGCCTAAAGTAGATAATAATTTTTTTTCTAAATCTGAGTTTTTATTTTTATATTCAATCAATTCTTCAATAATTTGGCTTAAAAAGTTATCTGCAAATTCATAAGAATTTGTACTTTCAATCACCTTTCTTCTTTGAGAAAAAATAACATGTCTTTGATCGTTTAAAACATCATCAAATTTTAATAAAGATTTTCTAATATCAAAATTTCTTGCTTCAACTTTTTGTTGTGCTCTTTCAAGAGCTTTGTTTATCCATGGATGATCTATACTTTCACCATTTTTTAATCCAAGCTTTTCCAAGATGTTATTCATAGACTCAGAGCCAAATAATCTCATCAAATTTTTTTATTTCATCTCTTGTTGTTTTATCAGCATTTTTTCCACCCAGTTTAATGTCGACACCTCTTCCAGAGATACTAGTTGTAATGATTATTGATTTTTTTGAACCCGCATTAGCAATAATTTCTGCTTCTTTGTCATGATTTTTTGCGTTTAAAACAATATGATTTATTTTTTTTTTATTAAATAATTCTGAATAATGTTCAGATTTGTTAATACTGCTTGTAAATATTAAAATTGGTTGACCTGTATTATATTTTTCATCTACTAGTTTTACTATTGCTTCATCCTTTTCTTTTTCAGTTCTAAAAATTTGATCATTCCAGTCTTTTCTTATCATCTCTTTATTTGTAGGAATTGTCACAACATTTAAATTATAAATCTCATAAAATTCTTGAGCTTCAGTCACAGCTGTTCCTGTACATCCACAGAGTTTTTCGTATAATTTAAAGTAGTTCTGATAGGTAATTGAAGCTAAAGTTTGATTTTCAAACTGTATTGCCAAATTTTCTTTTGCTTCTAAACTTTGGTGTAAGCCATCACCAAATCTTCTGCCTGGCATTTGTCTACCAGACTGTTCGTCTATAATCACTATTTCTTTATCTTTTACAATATAATCTTTTCCATTAGAAAAAATATAATTTGCCCTTAATGATTGATTGACCAAATGAACTAAAGATAAATTTTCTGGATCATAAAAATTGTTGTTTTTTAAAATGCCTGCCTCAGAAAAAATTTTTTCAACGTTATCTATACCTTTATTTGTTAACAGAATATTTCTATTTTTTTCATCAAGATCAAAATCATCTGTACTTAATTTTTTTATTAATTTGTTTACAACGATATATTGATCAGTTTTGTCTTCAGCCTGACCAGAAATTATTATTGGAACTCTAGCTTCATCAATCAAACAAGAATCAATTTCATCTACAATCGCATAATTATGACCTCTTTGAACCATATCTTTTTTTGAAAATTTCATATTATCTCTAAGATAATCAAAACCTAATTCACTATTAGTTGCATAAGTAATATCGCAAGAATAATTCTTTTTTCTTTCTTCATCACTTTGGCCCGAATTAATATATCCACATGTAAGACCTAAAAAATTATAAATTTTACTCATATTTTCACAATCTCTCTTAGCTAGATAGTCATTTACTGTAACAACATGAACACCTTTTTCCTCAAGAGAGTTTAGGTATGCAGCAAGAACAATGGTAATTGTCTTTCCTTCTCCTGTTTTCATTTCAGCTATTTTATTTTGGTTTAGAACTAACCCGCCGATCAATTGAACATCAAAATGTCTCTCATTGTTAATTCTTTTTGAGGCTTCTCTAACAAGAGAATATGCTTCTGGCAGCATATCGTTCAATTCTGCTCCATTTTTAAACTTTTGCTTTAATTCCTCTGTTTTTTTTGGAAATTCGCTATCTTCCAATTTAGAAGCCTGATCTTCAAGGGCATTTATTTTATCTACAAGCTTAGCTAATTTAGCCAACTCTTTTTGGTTAGAAGATTTGAATATTTTTGATATTAAATTTAGAGGATTCAGCATATGATTTATTTCTTATTTAAACAAATCTTATATAATCATATTATTTATTTTTTAAACATATATGCTTTTTAAAAAAGAAAACTATCAAATAAAGTCAAATTCTATTGGATTTTACCAGAATCTTGAACATATAGATGGTTTAGGAATTTCAGCTGTTTCTGCAAATCTATATACGAATGAAAAAAAGAGAGATGAAATAGTTATTTTTTATTTTAGAAAAGGCGCAAGCTATGCTTCTGTTTACACGCAGTCAAATATCATATCTGAAAATATAAAATGGAATTTATCCAACTCAAAAGAAAAAATTTATGCTCTTCTTGTTAATACTAGAAACGCCAATGCATTCACTGGAAAAGATGGATATAAATCAATTAATAATATAGCTTCAGTTTTATCAGACTTATTATCTAAAAAACAAATTAATGATGAAGAGGAGCCAAAAAAAATAAAGACAAAAAATCTTTTATTTGCCTCAACAGGAACAATCGGAGAGAGATTTCCAGAAAAAAAAATAACTGATGCAATACCAAATTTAGTTGAAAATATAAAATATGTTCAAAATAAATATATTTGGATGAAAGCAGCTATGGGCATTCTTACTACAGATACTAAACCAAAGTTATCTATGGAGGAATGCAAGATAGCAGGTACCTCAGTAAAAATTTATGGTTTAGCAAAAGGATCTGGCATGATTTATCCAGATATGGCAACCACTCTAGGTTTTGTTTTTACGGATGCGAAAATAAATGGAAGTATTTTAAAACCATTGTTAAAGAAAAATATTCAAAATACTTTTAATGCAATAAGTTGCGACGGAGATACTAGCACAAATGATATGGTAACTATATTTTCTACTGGTTTTGCAAATAATAAGAAAATCAAATCTTATAAAGACAAAGCTCTAAATGATTTTGATAAATCGTTAAATATAGTTTTAAAAAATTTAGCCAAAAGTGTAGCGGCAGATGGAGAAGGTGCATCTAAATTCGTAATTATAAAAGTAGAAAAATGTAAAAATGAAAATGATGCAAAAAAAATCTGTTTTTCAATAGCAAACTCTCCATTGGTAAAAACTGCTATTGCAGGAGAAGATCCTAATTGGGGGAGAATAGTCATGGCTATTGGTAAAACAAAAGTCAAATTAAACTTAAGTAAATTGAATGTATATATTGGTCCATACAAAATTGTTGAAAATGGAAAAATATCGCAAAACTATAAAGAAAATGAAGTTTCAGAATATATGAAATCTTTAGAGATAAAAATTAATGTTCAAATAGGAAATGGAATTAAAGAATTTGAAGTATATACAATGGACTTAACTAAAAAATATATAGAAATTAACTCAGATTACAGAACTTAGAATATTGAAAAATATAATTTTATTATTAAATAAATTTTATGATTAAATACCAACTAAATTGTATAAGTTGTAAAAACACATTTGATAGCTGGTTTGCATCTTCTAAAGAATTTGAAAAATTAAAAAAAATGAAACTAATTAACTGTAATATTTGTAATTCAATAAAAATAGAAAAATCAATTATGTCACCAAGAATTTCTTCAAATTTAAAATTAAATAAACAGAAATCATTTACAAAAATGAATAAGGTAAAGTCTAAGATAAAGGAATTTCAAAGTTATGTTGCAAAAAATTTTAAGTATGTCGGAGAAAACTTTACATATGAGGCTCGATCTATTCATTATGGAAAAAATAAATCCAAAAAAGGAATTTATGGTAATGCATCTTCGAAAGATATTAAAGAACTTAAAGACGAAGGGATTGAGACATCTCAGATTCCATGGATTGATGATAAAGAAAATTAAAGTCTCTTGAATCTACTAATATAATTAACATCGGTATTTTTATTAATATCCCACTTATCCAGCAGAAAATTATAACTTAAACCGCTAATGTCAGTTAGTTTTAAGTTATTTTTTTTACATGTTTTTTGTAATTTTTCTGGTTCAACAAAATTAAACCAATCATGAGTTCCCACTGGTAGCCATCCCAGCACATATTCTGCTCCAATTATAGCAAACAAATAGGATTTAAAAGTTTTGTTTATCGTTGCTATAAACATAATTCCATTTTTTTTTAATAAATAAGAGCTTGATTTAATAAATAAATTCAAATCGTTGACATGTTCAACTACTTCCATATTTAAAATTACATCATATTTTTTTTTTGATTTTAAATATTCAGGGGAAGAGCAAATATATTTTATTTTTAAATTATTTTTTTTTGCATGTACTTTTGCTATATTAATGTTTTTTGTTGAAGCGTCGATTCCAGTTAATTTTCCACCAAGTCTATGCATAGGTTCTGTAAGTAAACCTCCACCGCACCCTATGTCTAATATTTCTAAATTAGAAAATGGTTTTTTCTTATCTTTAATATTGAATTCATTAATTATACTATTTTTTATATATTCTATTCTAATCGGATTAAATTTATGCAATGGCTTAAATTTACCTTCCGGATCCCACCATTGATCAGCCAAATTACTAAATTTTTCTATTTCTTCTTTATTTATTGTGTTATTAGCCATAAATTTTTGAATTTAATTTAAAAATATTTTTAATAAAAGATTATTTAGGAAATAACAATGAAAATTGTAGTGTTAAAATTTGGTGGAACTTCCGTAGGGTCTATTCAAAGAATAAAAAATGTCGCAAAAATTGTTATTAGTTATCTAAAAAAAAGATTTAAGGTTATCGTTATTTCTTCAGCAATGAGCGGAGAAACAAATAAATTAGTTAAATTAACTAAACAAATTTCAGATAACTTCTCACCATCTGAATATGATGCGATTGTAGCTACTGGAGAACAAATTTCTAGCTCTTTGATAGCGGGCAGACTTAATGATAAAGGTTATATATCAAGGTCATGGCTTGCTTGGCAGGTACCAATATTTACAACAGGAGATTATTCTCACTCAAGAATCATCAATATTAATAAAAAAAATATTCTTAAATTTATAAGAAAGGGAGGAGTTCCAATAATTTCAGGTTTTCAAGGTATTAATTCAAAAAATCGGATAACCACAATTGGGAGAGGTGGATCAGACGCAAGCGCTATAATGATAGCTAAATTTTTTAAAGCTCAAAAATGTATTATTTATACTGATGTTGATGGCGTTTACACAACTGATCCAAATGTGGTTCCAAAAGCAAAAAAAATTAAAAAAATTTCATTTGAGGAAATGTTAGAAATGGCATCTTTAGGAGCTAAAGTTATGCAACCACATTCAATACAAGATGCAAGACTTAATAGAATTGATATTGAAGTTCGTTCTTCATTTAAAAATTTATCAGGCTCTTTAATTACTAAAAGAAAAAATATATCTACAAAAAATATAATTAGGGGTGTTTCATTTACAAAAAATGATGCAAAGATTTCACTAATTGGAGTTAAAGATAAACCTGGCGTAGCTGCAGCTATTTTTGAGCCTCTTTTTAAAAACTCTATAAATGTTGATATGGTTGTTCAAAATATTTCATCAAATAAAAAAGAGACAGATTTAACTTTTACTATAAAAAATGAAGATTTAACAAAAACTAAAAAATTGATAAAAAAAAATAGAAAAATAAGTTTTAAAAATATTATTATAGATGAAAAAGTGTCAAAAGTTTCTATTGTAGGGGTAGGCATGATAACTACTCCCGGTGTAACCTTCAGAATGTTTAATGCTTTGGCAAGAAAGAATATAAATATATTGGTTATTTCAACTTCTGAAATTAAAATTTCAGTATTAGTCGATCAAAAAAATCTAAAAAAAGCAGTTGATGTACTTCATAAAGAATTTAAATTAGATTACTAAGTTACTAAATATGAGCATCAGACCATTTAGAGATATTAAAAGAAAAAAAACCAAAGTAATTTCCGTTGGAAATGTTAAAATTGGAGGAGACAATCCGATTTCAGTTCAATCTATGACAAACACTATCACCAAAGACGCCAAAGCTACAATTAATCAAATTAATAAAATTGCAAGTGAAGGCGCTGATTTAGTTAGAGTTTCTTGTCCCGATAAAGAAAGTACGTCAGCATTAAAAGAAATAGCAAAACATTCAACCATTCCTATAATTGCCGATATACATTTTCATTATTTAAGAGCAATAGAGTCAGCGGAAAATGGCGCTAAGTGTTTAAGAATTAATCCAGGGAATATTGGTGATAGTAAAAAAATTAAAGAAGTAATATCTGCTGCAAAAAATAATAATTGTTCAATTAGAATTGGAGTAAATGCTGGATCGCTGGAAAGAGATATTTTAGAAAAATATAAAGAACCTTGCCCCGAAGCATTAGTTGAAAGCGCTTTAAGAAATATAAAAATTATTGAAGATGAAGATTTTTATAATTTTAAGATTAGCGTTAAGTCTTCAGATGTTTTTTTGTCAATTGGAGCATATAAACAACTTTCAAAAGTCACAGATTATCCATTGCATTTAGGAATAACAGAAGCAGGGTCTTTTTTGCCAGGCAGTATTAAATCATCAATAGGTCTTGGAACTTTATTATTGGATGGAATAGGTGATACTATAAGAATTTCTTTATCAGATGATCCTGTAGAAGAAGTAAAAATAGGAAACGAAATTTTAAAATCATTAAATCTAAGAGCTAGAGGTGTAAAAATAATTTCTTGCCCATCTTGTGCTAGACAAGCATTTCAAGTAATTGATACCGTAAAAATCCTTGAGGAAAAACTTTCTCATATTAAAACACCAATAACACTGTCAATAATAGGATGCGTTGTTAATGGACCAGGAGAAGCGGCTTATACCGATATAGGAATTACTGGAGGAGGCAAGGGCAACAATATGCTATATTTAAAAGGTGTTCAGACTGAAAAAGTTATTAGTAATAATATTATTTCAAGAGTAGTGGAGCTTGTAGAAAAAAAAGCTGAAGAAATAGAAAAAAATAATTAATGATTCCCATTAGCAAAGTAAGAGACTTGATCTCTAAGCATAAGTTGCTTGAAAAAGAACTATCGTCAGGTGAAATAGATAAAAAAAATTTTGCTGAAAAATCAAAAGAGTATTCAGATTTAAACGATATAATTCAGGAAGCTAATGATTTCAATTCTTTTGAAAGCAGCAAGAATGATTTAGAAAAAATCATAAATGATAAAGATAGTGATGCAGAAATGAGAGAATTAGCACAAACAGAATTAGAAAATTTAATTAAAAAAAATGAAATAAATGAAAAAAAAATTAAATTATATTTATTACCCAAGGACGATGCTGACTCAAAAAATGCGATAATTGAAATTAGAGCTGGGACTGGAGGTTTAGAAGCAAGTTTATTTGCTTCTGATTTATTTAAAATGTATGAAAAAGTTAGTAATAAAAAAAAATGGAACTTAGAAGTTATCAGTATTTCTAAAAGTGATGCAGGTGGATTAAAAGAAGTAATAGCAACAATAAAAGGAAAAAATATATATTCATCTCTCAAGTATGAAAGCGGTGTTCATAGAGTGCAAAGGGTTCCCGATACAGAAACTCAAGGAAGGGTGCATACTTCAGCAGCAACTGTAGCGGTATTACCAGAGGCAGAAGAAGTAGACGTTAAAATAGAAGAAAAAGATTTAAGGATAGATGTTTTTAGAAGTAGTGGACCAGGAGGCCAAAGTGTTAATACAACCGACTCAGCTGTGAGAATAACTCATATCCCCACGGGTATTGTTGTCAGCCAACAAGATGAAAAATCTCAAATTAGAAATAAAGAAAAAGGTTTGAAAATTTTAAGGGCAAGAATTTATGAATTTGAAAGGCAAAAAAGAGATGAGGCAAGATCTAAGGATAGAAAAAATAAAATTGGCACAGGTGATAGATCTGAAAGAATTAGAACTTATAACTTTCCCCAAGGAAGAATTACAGACCATAGGATAAATTTAACTTTACATAAGCTCGAAGAATTTATGGAAGGAGAAATTTTTGATGAGATGATAGAAAGTTTAAGTCTTCAAGCTCAAGAGGAAGAACTAAAAAATTTAAACTAATGAATTATAGAAATATTTTAAATAAGGGAACTTCAATTTTAAGAAAAAATTCAATATTAACATCAAGTATTGATGCAGAATTGTTGCTATCATTATCAATTAATAAAAGTAGAGAAAGAATACTTTTAAATTTAGAAGAAGAGATAAATTCTTATGAAGAAAGAAAGTATTTCGAGTTAATTAATCGTAGAAAAAAAAAAGAACCAATTTCACTTATATCTAGGAAGAAATTTTTTTGGAAATATGAATTTTATGTAAATAAAGATGTTTTAACCCCAAGAAGCGAAACAGAGCTACTAGTAGAAGAAGTTTTAAAAATTTATAAGAATTATAATAATATAAGTGTCTTGGATATTGGGCTGGGATCTGGATGTATATTAATTTCTATATTAAAAGAAAAAAAAAATTGGAAGGGAACAGGTATTGATATTTCTTCGTCTGCCCTCAAAATTGCAAAAACTAATGCAAAAATACAACAGGTTGATAATAGAATTAGTTTTATAAAATCTGATATTGACAAAATTTCAGGTAGAAAATATGATTTAATTGTTTCAAATCCACCTTATATAAGCAAAATTGAATACAATAATCTTGATTTGGGTGTAAAAGATTATGAGCCTCGAAAGGCTCTTTACGGTGGTGTAGATGGACTTAGTGTTATCGAAAAAATTATAAATAAAAGTAAAATTTGTTTAAAAAATAATGGATTGTTAGCAATGGAAATTGGATTGGGTCAGCATTATAAGGTTTATGATATTTTGAGAGATAATGGCTTTTATATTTGGAAAACTATTAAGGATTACCAAAATATAGAGAGATGCGTATTAGCAAAAAAAATTAAATAATGAGAAATTTTAGAAATAATAGAAGAAGATTTAGAAATAATTCTTTTGATAGAAATTCAAAAAATCATTCTAACGATCAAAATTTAGGATCAAATTTAGGAAATATTTCTGACTTTAGGAGAAAAAATTTTTCTAGAAATAACTTTAATTCAACCAAATTAATCCAAAAATATTCAGATCTTGCAAGAGAAGCGTTATCAACGGGTGATAAAATTCTGTACGAAAATTATCTACAACATGCAGAGCATTTCATAAGGATTTCAGAAAATTCTTCAAATACATCTAATGGAAAAAATAATACTTCTCAGTCTTTAAATGAAGAAAGTATAAGCAAAATAGACGGAGAAGATTCAAAACAAGATGAAAAATTACAATCAGATGAAAGCTAGTCTTGCATATCTATTAGTTCAGATTTAAGAACATTAATTTTAATTTTTGCTATTTCAAATTCTTCTCTTTCTTTCCCAGTTAATTTTTTACCTGAAGGTAATTTTAAAGTTTGTGAATTAATTTTTTTACCATTCCTTATGACCTCATAATGTAAATGTGGTCCAGTTGACATTCCAGTTGAGCCAACATAACCAATTATTTGACCTTGAGTAACTCTAATTCCTTTTTTAATTCCTCTAGCAAATTTAGACATATGAGCATATACAGTGCTGTATGTACTATTATGTCTTATTTTAACACAGTTACCTCCTCCACCACACCAGCCAGCTTTTAAAATTTTTCCACTTCCCGAAGCCATAATTGGAGTTCCAGTTGGTGCAGCAAAATCTGTTCCTTGATGCATTTTATTATATCCTAATATTGGATGTTTACGCATTCCATAACTAGAAGATAATCTTGCACCATTAATAGGTGTTTTCATTAATGTTTTCTTAATACTCTGTCCATAAGAGTCAAAATGATCACTAATATTATTTTTATCTGATTTATGGTAATATAGTTCCAAAGATTTTCCTTGTAGAATTAAATTGGCGTATAAAATATTTCCAAAATCTACAATCTTATTCTCATCACTTTTATATTCTTCATATACAATCTGGAAACTATCATTTTTCCTAACATCTCTTTGAAAATCAACTTCAAATCCATATATCTGAGCAAATTGTATTATAATGTTAGGATTAATTTTTTTTTCTACTGCTGCTTTATATAAGCTATTTTTGATAAAATTTTCCTTATAAACTTTATTCAAATTTAATTTTTTATTTATTTCTGCATAATTAAAAGTATTACTTTTATCACTAGAAATAATTAGATCTTTTTTTTTATTTATAGGAATAACGATTTTAGTAATTTTTCTTTTATCAAGGTTATCTATTTCAAAAGAAATTTTTTGATTTTTATAAAGTTTTAATTTTATTTTATTTTTAGCTATAAAATTCAAAACTTTTTTTCTTTCCTTTATATCCAAATTAATTTCATCTAAAATTCCTTCAAAAGTTTCACCTGCGTTTATTGTGTAATTGTATTTTTCAAACCTAGGTTCTAAAGATTTAGATATTGATATTAATGTTTTTTGAAAATAAGTGTTTTGTATTACGTTTTCTAAATTTTTTATTTGTTCGTTTTTAAAGTTCCCATATAAATTAACAATAATTATAGTTAATCCAAATAAACATATTACAATTATGAACGAACCTAACTCCTTTATTTTTTGATTGAGCGAACTATTAAAAAAATAATTTATCATTAAAAAAACGTTAAATATAAAGGCTTTTTTAACATATTTTTTTACATCTAATAGCTTGATTTATAAATTTTTTAGCATATAAGCGACCCACTTAACTTGAAAAAAGTTATATTTATCGGGCTTTTTAGCTCGATTAGCTGTTTAATTTGTTAAAATTTAAGAAGAGAAGTGTGGACGGTTAAGGTTACCAAAATTTGTCGTACACACTTCAATCACATATAAATTTATTCTTAGATTTATATGGAAGCTAGTGTGCGCCGTTTTTAAACTTAAGAGTTTGATCATGGCTCAGAACGTACGCTGGCGGCACGCCTAATACATGCAAGTCGAACGAGGTAGCAATACCTAGTGGCAGACGGGTGAGTAACATGTGGGTACCTTCCCTTTGGTGAGGAATAACACGAGGAAACTTGTGCTAATACCTCATAAGTCTTTACGGAGAAAGCTTTATGCGCCAATGGATGGGCCCGCACTTGATTAGTTAGTTGGTAAGGTAATGGCTTACCAAGACTTTGATCAATAGCTGATTTGAGAGGATGATCAGCCACATTGGGACTGAGACACGGCCCAAACTCCTACGGGAGGCAGCAGTAGGGAATCTTGCACAATGGAGGAAACTCTGATGCAGCGATGCCGCGTGAGTGAAGAAGGCCCTTGGGTTGTAAAGCTCTTTCGTCGGGGAAGAAAATGACTGTACCCGAATAAGAAGGTCCGGCTAACTTCGTGCCAGCAGCCGCGGTAATACGAAGGGACCTAGCGTAGTTCGGAATTACTGGGCTTAAAGAGTTCGTAGGTGGTTAAAAAAGTTGGTGGTGAAATCCCAGAGCTTAACTCTGGAACTGCCATCAAAACTTTTTAGCTAGAGTATGATAGAGGAAAGCAGAATTTCTAGTGTAGAGGTGAAATTCGTAGATATTAGAAAGAATACCAATTGCGAAGGCAGCTTTCTGGATCATTACTGACACTGAGGAACGAAAGCATGGGTAGCGAAGAGGATTAGATACCCTCGTAGTCCATGCCGTAAACGATGTGTGTTAGATGTTGGAAATTTATTTTCAGTATCGCAGCGAAAGCGTTAAACACACCGCCTGGGGAGTACGACCGCAAGGTTAAAACTCAAATGAATTGACGGGGACCCGCACAAGTAGTGGAGCATGTGGTTTAATTCGAAGATACGCGCAGAACCTTACCAACACTTGACATGTTTGTCGCGACTTTAAGAGATTAAAGTCTTCGGTTCGGCCGGACAAAACACAGGTGCTGCATGGCTGTCGTCAGCTCGTGTCGTGAGATGTTGGGTTAAGTCCCGCAACGAGCGCAACCCTCACTTTTAGTTGCCATCATTTAGTTGGGCACTCTGAAAGAACTGCCAGTGATAAGCTGGAGGAAGGTGGGGATGACGTCAAGTCCTCATGGCCCTTACGTGTTGGGCTACACACGTGCTACAATGGCATTTACAATAGGATGCAAGACGGCGACGTCAAGCAAATCCTAAAAAGATGCCTCAGTTCGGATTGTACTCTGCAACTCGAGTACATGAAGCTGGAATTACTAGTAATCGCGGATCAGCGCGCCGCGGTGAATACGTTCCCGGGTCTTGTACACACCGCCCGTCACACCATGGGAGTTGGTTCTACCTTAAGGCAAAGCTTAAAACCTTTGACCACGGTATAGTCAGCGACTGGGGTGAAGTCGTAACAAGGTAGCCGTAGGGGAACCTGCGGCTGGATTACCTCCTTTCTAAGGATGATTAAGGATTTTTTCTTAATCTAAATAATTAACAGGATAATGTTGACCGTCCTCATTTCTCTTCTTAAAAATTTAAGTGTTACTTTGACCGGAATGGGCCGGTAGCTCAGTTGGTTAGAGCACACCCTTGATAAGGGTGGGGTCGAAAGTTCGAGTCTTTCTCGGCCCACCATATTTTATTATGGGGGATTAGCTCAGCTGGGAGAGCGCCTGATTTGCATTCAGGAGGTCAGCGGTTCGATCCCGCTATCCTCCACCAGTAACACTTAGTTATTTAATTTGTGAATAATAATATAATAATATCAATATCTATATCCGATTGTTCGAATAGATGAACAATCAATAATGTTCGAATAGATGAACATTAACAAAAAATTTGATTCAACACAGAATTTTTTTCTGTGCATAAATCAAGCGTTTAAGGGCGTGTGGCGGATGCCTTGGCACTGAAAGCCGAAGAAGGACGTGGTATACTGCGATAAGTTGCGGGGAGCTGTATGCAAGCTTTGATCCGTAAATTTCCGAATGGGGAAACCCACCACTTTATGTGGTACTTTAAACTGAATACATAGGTTTAAAGAGATAACCTGGAGAACTGAAACATCTAAGTAACCAGAGGAAAAGAAATCAATTGAGATTCCGTTAGTAGTGGCGAGCGAAAGCGGAACAGGCCAGTAAAATTATTAAAAAAACTTGAATAGTTTGGAAATGCTAACCAAAGAAGGTGATAGTCCTGTAAAGGTAACGTTTAATAATTTTCTTGAGTAAAGCGGGACACGTGAAATCTTGCTTGAATATAGGGGGACCACCCTCTAAGCCTAAATACTCTTCAGTGACCGATAGTGAACTAGTACCGTGAGGGAAAGGTGAAAAGAACCCCTATTAGGGGAGTGAAATAGAACCTGAAACTGCATGCCTACAATCAGTCGAAGCTCTTTTTAGAGTGACGGCGTACCTTTTGTATAATGGGTCAGTGACTTAATTTATAAAGCAAGCTTAAGCCGTTTAGGTGTAGGCGCAGCGAAAGCGAGTCTTAATAGGGCGATTAGTTTTATGAATTAGACCCGAAAACGAATGAGCTTACCATGAGCAGGTTGAACGCAAGGTAATACTTGCCGGAGGACCGAACCAGTTGACGTTGAAAAGTCTTTGGATGACTTGTGGTAAGGGGTGAAAGGCCAACCAAATTCGTAGATAGCTGGTTTTCCGCGAAAACTATTTAGGTAGTGCGTTGAGTAAATAGATGTTTAGAGGTAGAGCACTAAATGGGCTAGGGGGAAGAGATTCTTACCAAACCTAATAAAACTCCGAATGCTAAACATTGTTCCTCAGCAGACAGACTGTGGGTGCTAAGGTCCATGGTCGAGAGGGAAAGAGCCCAGACCACCAGATAAGGTCCCAAAATTATGATTAAGTGTGAAAGGATGTGGAAATTCCTTAACAGCCGGGAGGTTGGCTTAGAAGCAGCCATCCTTTAAAGATAGCGTAACAGCTCACCGGTCTAATAGAGTTTCTGCGCCGAAGATGTAACGGGGCTAAAATCATATACCGAATCTGTGGATTTATAATTTTTTCGAAAATTATAACTGGTAGCGGAACGTTCTGTAAGCCTGCGAAGGAGTACCCGTGAGGGACTCTGGAGGTATCAGAAGTGCGAATGCTGACATGAGTAACGATTAATAGAGTGAAAAACTCTATCGCCGAAAATCCAAGGGTTTCTGCGCAAGGTTAATCCGCGCAGAGTTAGTCGGCCCCTAAGACGAGGGCGAAAGCCGTAGTCGATGGAAACAAGGTTAATATTCCTTGACCAGATGGAAGTGACGGATTTTGTAAGTTGTAAGTTCTTAATGGATTGAACTTGCCGCGAAAAAGTCCCAGGAAATAGCTCCATCATTAGACCGTACCCTAAACCGACACAGGTGGATTAATAGAGTATATTTAGGCGCTTGAGAGAATGATGTTGAAGGAACTCGGCAAAATGCTTCTGTAACTTCGGGATAAAGAAGACCAATTTTTGGGCAACCAAATTTTGGTGACACAAGCCAGGGAGAAGCGACTGTTTATCAAAAACACAGGGCTCTGCTAACACGTAAGTGGATGTATAGGGTCTGACGCCTGCCCGGTGCTGGAAGGTTAATGCGATGGGTGCAAGCTCATTTCTGAAGCCCCAGTAAACGGCGGCCGTAACTATAACGGTCCTAAGGTAGCGAAATTCCTTGTCGGGTAAGTTCCGACCTGCATGAATGGCGTAACGATTTCTCCGCTGTCTCCAACATCAACTCAGTGAAATTGAATTCTCCGTGAAGATGCGGAGTTCGCGTAGTTAGACGGAAAGACCCCGTGCACCTTTACTGCAACTTTACATTGGTATTAGGAAGAACATATTTAGCATAGGAGGGAGACATTGAAACAAGGGCGTCAGCTTTTGTGGAGTCGCCAGTGAAATACCTCTTTTGTTTTTCTTGATATCTAACTGATAGCCGTTATCCGGCATCAAGACATTGTATGGTGGGTAGTTTGACTGGGGCGGTCGCCTCCCAAATAGTAACGGAGGCGTGCGAAGGTAAGCTCAGAACGGTCAGAAATCGTTCGTAGAGTGCAATGGCATAAGCTTGCCTGACTGTGAGACTGACAAGTCGAGCAGAGTCGAAAGACGGTCATAGTGATCCGGTGGTTCTGAGTGGAAGGGCCATCGCTCAACGGATAAAAGGTACGCCGGGGATAACAGGCTGATACTGCCCAAGAGCTCATATCGACGGCAGTGTTTGGCACCTCGATGTCGGCTCATCACATCCTGGGGCTGGAGCAGGTCCCAAGGGTTTGGCTGTTCGCCAATTAAAGTGGTACGTGAGCTGGGTTCAGAACGTCGTGAGACAGTTCGGTCCCTATCTGCTATGCGTGTAGAAGAATTGAGAGGAGCTGTCCCTAGTACGAGAGGACCGGGATGGACGTACCACTGGTGGACCGGTTGTAGCGCCAGCTGCAGTGCCGGGTAGCTAAGTACGGACGAGATAACTGCTGAAAGCATCTAAGCGGGAAACTCACCTCAAAACTAGTTCTTCCCATAGAGCCGTGGTAGACCACCACGTTGATAGGCTGGGTGTGGAAGTGCGGCAACGCATGTAGCTAACCAGTACTAATAGCTCAATTGGCTTGATTTATGCACTGAAAAAAATTTTTTATTGAATGAATGTATTTATTTTTCTTTTTAGTATAGATATTTTTAATCCATCATAAAATCCAAAAAGATTATATGTTTGTGAACTTTTTATTTGTGGCAATCTAAATATTTTTACCAAACCATGGCTGTCATTTTTTGAAATCCAAATTTCAGCTTTTTTCTTTGAATTAATGTAATTTTTGAAAACTGAATTTCTATTATTTATATAATCAGTTGATGGATAAAATATTTTAGTTTTAAAAATTTTAACTTTATTGTAAATAATTTTAAAAATATCCAAATATAGATAATTATAATTTACTTTTTTATATGGCTCTATTTTTGGTGAAATAAAGTAAAATATATAATCAAAAACTTTATTTTTTAAAAAATGCTTTAATTTTATTTTATCAGCCTTAAATTCTTTTTTTGTAAAATAGTAATTTGGAAAAAAATATATTTGGTAGCCTAAGCTTTTTAAATAATTTGAGGCATAAATGCCTAAATCACTATTTTTTCCAAATATTAATACTTTTTTCTTAGATTTTTTTGCTTTATTTTTTTTTATGAATCTAACTTTTTCTTTTTTAATAAGTTTTACGAATAACGTATCAGACGTATACATCGAATCTGAAAGTTTGAGACTAAAGATATTTTTTTTAATTTTTGTAATATTTACATTTGATTTTTTGCTATGATTTTTTAAAATTTTTGTTTTTAAAATAAGAGATGGTTTTGATTTATGGTTTCCAATAATTCTAGAAATATTCAAAATTAGCTTTTTTAAAGTAATAGCACGATTTAGATTAGCTTTTTTTGCATTTATAGAAATTTCTACATTTTTTACTTTATTAACTGTAAGAAATATTGATTTTTTTTTTACCAATATGTCAAATTCTTGATTAGTATATGTAGGTTTTGTGAAATTTATCTCAATTTTTTTAATTTCTTTATTATTATATTTTTTAAAATAAGCGCTTAGCATTTTTAAAACGAGGTTTGCGCCATGTGTTATTGTTTTTTTTATAAAAAAGTTTTCAGCATATCTCTCACTTAAATGAATTTTATTTTTGTCCTTTGATAGTTTTGAGAAATTTAAATTTGCTTTTGAATTTATTTTCATTTTATTAAAAAGTTACTATTTTTTTTTAGTACTTGTAAAACAGTTTTATTTAAATTTATTGAATTTATTGACCAACATTCAAACCTACCAAGTTTTGTAGTTTTAATTATCTTTTTGTTAACTAACAAATTTCTAATTTTATTTTCTTTTAACTTATAATTAATTTTTTTTTTCCCAACAAAATATTGATATTCAATTTTTTTTTTTCCAATCTGAAACTTAAATTTTTTTTTAAATCTATAGTCTACACCTGCTAAAACTTCTAAATGATGAAGTATTGTGATACTATTTACTGGACAACAAAATCCTATAATTTTGAATTTATTGTCTATAAATTTTTGAAAAATTGAATTTTTTGTTCCAAAAGCAACATTTACATCTTCAGATTTTAATTCATTTTTTAATTTTCCAAAGATGGCATGACTGAAAACAGGATTTTCTGTTCTAATAAATTCTTTTTTTTTAATCATAAAGTTGGTTAAAAGACCAACTTGACTAATGGACGTATTTTTTTTTTTATTACTTAAAATATTGTAATTGTATGTTGGAAAAACTACTGTACCTTTATTGCTTATTCTTTTTTTTAAAACATTCCAAAATAGATCAAAAACTTTTTTTTTGTTTTTACTATACTGAAGTAGTCCCGCACTATTACTATGAATAATTAAATTATTTTTTCTTTTAATATTTAAATTATCTAATAATTTATTTAATTCTTTTTTTAATTTTAGTTCTAACATTAGATAATATTGATTTTATATTGTTGAGTGAATTAAACTCACTAGTACTAAATTTTATTTTTAACTTATTTTCAATTTGAAGCAAAATATTTAAATTTGAAATTGAGTCCCATCTCTTTGTTTTATTAATTCCATCATTTATTGCGATTTTTTTAAGCTTTAACTCATTTTTAATAATATCAAAAACTTTATTATTTAAAGAAATTTTTTGCATTTAAGAGTCCCTTGTCAGATTTAATTTTATATAATTTCTTTTTTCCAATTTTTTTTTCTAAACTAAAAAAAGATTTTTTTAAAAATAAATTAATAAGACTTTTATTATTTTTATTTTCAATAAAATGAATAACTACATTTTTATTTTTATTATTATTTAAAATTTTATAAAGAATATAATCCTCAATCTTTCTATTGATTATTCTGCAACTTAGCAGAAAGTCGGTAATTAAAATCGAATTTTTAGTTTTGTAAGATAAATTATATAAACCTACAATTCCGTGATCTCCAAATTTATCCTTGAAAGATATCAATTTAATTTCATCCATTTTTGATCTTTTTAGTTTAAGTATTTTACTTATATCGTATCTATTTGTTGTGAAGTTAAACTGGTTAACTTTATTTGTAAGTTGAGAGGCTCTATTTATATTTTTATCTGAAATTTCCAAAATTTTAATTTTTTGGTTTAATTTTGAAAAAATATCTCTGTCAAAGTTTTTAGTTTTTAACGTCTCAAATTTAGATCTAATTTTATATTGATAACTCTTTTTTTTATCTTCTTCTGTAATCTTATGCAATTGAAGTCTATTATTTTTGTATAAGAATTTTAAAAAATCAATCAAATCATTAACATGGTAAACATTTATCTTTGGAATACTTTTTTTTACTTTTTTAAGTTCAATCAAGTTATCATCAATAAATAATACATCCTCACTTCTTAAAGAAAGTTCATTTAAAGTAGACAAAATATTATTTGATTTTTCAAACCAATTTACTTTGGGAGCCACAAAATCATTTTTTTTTAAAAACATCCCTCTATTTTTGAATGTTTCCCAAACAATTTTTTCATTATTTTTTGAGGCTAAAGATAGCAAAATTCCTTTTTCTTTAATTTTTTTTATATGTCTTTGAATTTCTAAAAAAACTTTTCCATCTCCATCTTCATTATATTTTATTTTATTTACTCCATCTTCACCGACTACACCTCCCCAAAGTGTATTGTCACAATCAAGAATTAATAATTTATAGTTTTTATAATCCTTCTCTTTATTTATTTCGTTAATTGATTTTATTATTTCTTTTATTGTACTAATTTCCAAAGGACATCTCATATAAAAATAATTCCTGAGGTTAAATTTTGATTTATTTTCTGGGATATCTATGAAAAATAAATTTGAGTTTTTATTTTTAAATGAATTAAAACATTCATTAAACTTTAATAAATTTGACTGGTCCAAATATATATTTTTTAATTTTTCTTTTAAAAAAAAAATATAAAATTTTTTTGATATATATTTGCTGGCAACCCTATTTAAAAGTAAGAAAAAGTTTTTAATTGTTTTCTGCTCTTTAAGCATCTCATTTACATATATGACCAAGTAACATTTATTATATTTATTAATTATTGAATCGTTATTAAGTGTAAAATTAAAATTATTATATTCGTCAAAAGTGAACTGATCTTTCTCTTTTAATTTGTCCCAAATTGAACTTTGATTAAGTAAATTGAAATTTGCAGATATAATTGACTTCATTTTTAAGCTTGAAAAATTTTTAGAATGATATTTAACAAAATATAACCATGAATGTAAATATGTTTAAAATAGTTAAGGATCTATTCCCAATATGTCGATCTATAACAGGGCCAGGAATTCAAAAATCATTAAAGTATATAGAAAATATAATTCCAGATTTTAAAAGATTAAAAATAAAGTCTGGTACAAAAGTTTTTGACTGGGTAATTCCAAAAGAATGGAACATAAAAGATGGATATATTTATGATATAAAAAATAAAAGAAAATTTGCAGAATTTAAAAAATTAAATCTACATATTGTTAATTTTTCAGTTCCAATAAATAAAATTATAAACAAAAAAGAACTATTTAAAAAACTTTATACATTGCCAGCTCAACCAAGATTGGTTCCTTACGTAACAAGCTATTACAAACAAAATTGGGGTTTCTGTGTTTCCGAAAATGATAAAAAGATAATAAATAAAGGAAAAAAATTTAAAGTTTTTATAAATAGTAGTTTTAAAAATGGCCATTTAGATTTAAGCCATGCAATATTTAAAGGAAAAAAAAATAAGGAAATTTTTTTTAGTACTTATATTTGCCATCCATCGATGGCGAATAATGAATTGAGTGGTCCAGCTCTTTTAACAAAAGTTGCAGAATATATTAAAAGTATTAAAAAAAGAGAATATACGTACAGATTGGTTATCTTGCCGGAAACAATAGGTTCGATTACCTATATAAATAAATTTAGAAAAAATTTAACTAAAAATGTTATTTGTGGTTTTAATTTATCATGCGTTGGTGATGAGAGAGGGTATAGTCACATTTCCAGCAAATACGGGAATACTTTATCTGATGTAGCGCTTAAATCAGCGCTCATAGGAAAGAAAAAAATAAAATATTACTCTTTTCTTGAGAGGGGAAGTGACGAAAGACAGTATTGTTCGCCCGGAGTAAATCTTCCAGTTTGTGGTTTTTCAAAATCAAAATATGGAGAATATAAAGAGTATCACACAAATGCAGATAACTTAAAATTAGTTACATCTCGAGGCTTAGAACAATCATTTAATGTTATAAAATCTATAATTGATGGATTTGAAAAATGTTTCATTCCAAAATCAAAAATAATTTGTGAACCAAATCTTGGTAAAAGAAATTTATATCCCACAATTTCTCATAAAAAAAACTACAAGTCTCAAAATTTTAAGTTAGATTTAATCACATACAGTGATGGGAAAATGAATATTTTTGAAATCTCTGAAAAAACAAAAATACCTTTAGAGACAATTATAAATGAGTACTTGATTTTAAATAAATTCAATATATTAAGTAAATAATAATTTTTTAAACAAGTGAAAATCTCAGACATTAAAATAAGTAAATTTTCAAACTCAATTTGGAATAAAATTGAAAAAAAACCTAGACCTCAATACATGAATGATCTTAGAATTTTAAATTATAAAGATTTTAAAAATTTTATTTTTAATGAAAAGAAACTTAAAGAGATAATTAATAATTTGTATAGAGGTGATATTTATATAATAAAAAAAGCTTTTACAAAAAATTTCATTTCAAAACTAAAAAAAGATTTTTTACATTTTACAAAAAATAACAAGAGTCAATTTTTTAAAATGAAAGAGAATTGCCCAGACTTTCACAGGATAATAGACGAAGAAGTTAGCAAGCTATATTCAATAAAAGCAATTAAGCATTCTGCATATTTTTTCCATTGGAATGGAGACCCATATAAATTTTTTAATTCGGTAAATAGTAGATGGAGATATCTAAAGGTTCTAGGCGGAAGAAGATACAATGAGTTTGAGAAAAACACTCCCAAAGATGGAATTGTTGACAGAATTCAAATACTTAAATATCCAAAAGGTGGGTCATTAGAATTGCACTCTGATCCGTATCATAATCAAAGAATGTTTATATCTGTTTATATGAGCAGAAAAGGTAACGATTTCAAAAGTGGTGGCTTTTTTGCTATGAATAGACACAGAGAGCAAGTAGATTTAGAGAATAAAATTGATGTAGGAGATATAGGCATCGGATATGCAACAGTCAAACATGGTGTAAAAAAAATTGATGAAAATCACTTAAAAGGAAATAAAAAAAACTGCAGATGGTTTATGGGTCTTTACTCTAACGATAGTGATGAGAAAAAAAATAGGATTACAGCAAGACCAATAAATAAAAATTAAACAATGCCCACTTTTGATATTGGTTATTTTAAAAAAAAAATAAATAGAAAAAAAATAACTAAAAATAGAAATATTAAAAATAAATTTATAGCCTGGAAATTAGATAAAAATTACTATGACGGAAAACGTGAAAATGGTTATGGCGGTTTTAAGTACGACGGTAGATGGAAGGTACTTTTACCAAAATTAATAAAAAAATATAAATTATCTAAAAAATCAAAAATTTTAGAAATTGGTTGTAAAAAAGGTTTTTTATTACAAGATTTGAATAAAATTTTACCTGGGATAAAATTTACTGGAATAGAAAATCATGAATATCCATTAAAATGTGCAAGTAAAATGATAAAAAAGAAATTGTATCTTAAAAATTATTACGACTTGAAAAACTTTAAAAATAGACATTTTGATTTAGTTATTGCATTTAATTCTATATACATGCAAAATTTAGGAGATACTATTAATACAATTTCCGAAATTCAAAGAATTTCAAAAAAAAGTTACATATCTCTAGCTTCTTATAAATCAAAGAAAGATAGAGATAAATTTTTAGATTGGACTTTGCTTGGCACAACTATTTTAAAAAAAACGGAGTGGAAAAAAATATTTAAATATATTGGATATAAAGGTGACTACTATTTTTCAGATGCAAATAAATTGGGTTTATAGATGAAATTAAAAGTTTCAGAATATATTGCTAAATTTTTAGAAAATAAGGGTATTCGACACATATTTGGAATTACCGGAGGAGGAGCAATGCATCTAAATGATGCTTTTGGAAAAAGTAAGAAAATGAAATTTATTTTTTTCCATCATGAGCAGTCAGCAAGTATGGCTGCTGATGCATACTATAGAATAAATAACAAACCATGTTTATTACATACAACATCAGGCCCAGGGGCAACAAACGCAATCACTGGTGTAACAGGCGCATGGATAGATTCTATCCCAATATTTGTAGTTTCCGGTCAAGTTCCTAAAAAAGATATGATTAATATGTCAGGAACACGTCAAATTGGCGTTCAGGAGATAAATATAGTTGATATTGTTAAACCAATTACGAAATTCGCAAAAGTCGTATCAAATGCTGAAAATATAGATGTTATTTTAAATCAAGCATATGAAAAAATGATATCTGGCAAACCAGGACCGGTCTGGCTAGATGTTCCATTAGATATACAAGCAAAGAATATTGAAATTAAAAAATTAAAAAAATTTAAAAAAAAAAAAATTAAAACAAAAATTAATAGAATTAATTTTAATTTAATTAAAAAAAAAATTAATCAATCAAAAAAACCAATTTTTATTATTGGAAATGGTATTCATTTATCTAATTCAAAGAAAGAATTTACTAAATTATTAAGTTTAACAAAGATACCCGTGGTATCATCTTGGAACGCTTCAGATATTATTTCTACGAATAATAAGCTATATATTGGTAGACCTGGAATATTTGGAGAAAGAGCAGCAAATTTAGCCATTGAACACTCAGATTTACTAATTATTTTTGGATCAAGAATGTCGATACCTCAAACAGGTTATAATAAAAAAATGTTTTCAATTAAGTCTAAAAAAATATTTGTAGATATCGACTTAAATGAAATAAATGCAAAACAATTCAAAAATATTATTTATAAATTAAATATTGATCTAAAAAAATTTTTTCAACCAGCAATTAAATATTTTAGAAAAAATAAAGTAAATAATTTTAATTCATGGAATAATCTTTTGCTTGATTGGAAGAAAAAATATCCAGTTGTTAATAATAATTATAAAGAAAAAAAAAAATTCTTGAATTCTTTTGATTTCATCAATCAGTTGTCACTAAATTTAAAAGGAAATGAAACTATAGTTACAGATATGGGCACTAGTTTTACTTGCACAATGCAAACTTTTAAAATTATAAATCCTAACAGTCAGAGGCTTTTTACTTCAAGCGGTCTAGCTTCAATGGGATTTGGACTTCCAGGTATTATAGGTGCTTTTCTTGCTAATAATAATAAAAATCCAATATGTATTTCAGGCGATGGGGGTCTTATGTTTAATATTCAAGAACTTCAAACAGTTAAAAAATATAATATACCATTAAAATTATTTGTTTTAGAAAATAAAGGATATTTGACTATGAAATTAATGCAGAAAAAAAATTTTAATAATATTACTGGAGCTGACCCTAGCTCAGGTGTTAGCTTTCCTTCTTTTAAAAAAATAGCTAATAGTTTCAGTTTCAAATACATTAAATTAAATAAAAAAAACATGAAAAAAAATATTAAGAAAATATTACTCCTAAAAACCCCAATTATAGTTGAAGTTAATATGGACCCTTATCAAGAACTTACGCCAAGACTGCAAAACAAACTTAACAAGGATGGCACATTCAGTATCCCAAGTTATGATGACTTATATCCACATATAAATGATGAAGTACTAGAATTTGAACGTGCTAGAGCTAGGAGTATTATTTAATGAAAATATTAATTAACGGTGCATCAAGTGGATTGGGTAGATATTTGTCTCAATACTATAATTCTAAGGGACATAATCTAATTTGTGTTGGAAAAAATAAATCAAAAATTATGAGCTTAAAAAGAAAAATGAGTAGCAAAAACTTATTTTTTTCAGGAGATCTTTCTAGAGATAAAATTCTCTCAAAATTAAAAAAAAATATGTTAAAAATAAAAAAAATCGATGCAGTTATTCATTGCATGGGTGGTGGATTTGGAATTAAAGATGATTTGTTATCTAAATTTTTTTGAACTTTTTAATAAAAATTTATTTATTCAATCAGAAATTAATAATTTTATAATAAAAAAATCTCTCAAAGAAAAAAACTCTCTCAAAATCATTCATATCAGTACAGTTGCATCAATTGAAAATGTAGCGTCAGTTGGATACACGACAGCAAAAGCTGCGTTAAATATATATTCTCAAATACTTTCAAAAAAACTATTTTCAAAAAATATAGATATTAAAAATATTATAATGGGGGCTTTTGAAACAAATGATAATAGTTTTGGAAGACTGAAAAAGAAAAATATTAGTGCCTATAAAAAATTTAAAAATACCAGAATGCCTTTAAAAAAGTATATTTTGCCTAATGAAATAGTTCCAACTTTAAATTTTTTATTAGACAAAAATTCAAGAATAATATCTGGAGATATTGTTCTAGATAACAGAGAAAAAAGTTCATTTAGAAATTAATGATTGCAAAAGCAGCAGTATTAATAAAAAAAAATAATGTCAAAATAAAAAAAATAGTTTTACCTGAATTACAAAAAGGACAGCTTTTAGTAAAAATAAAATATTCTTCAATTTGCCATACTCAAATTCAAGAAATTTCTGGGCTAAGAGGTAAAGATTTATTTTTGCCACATTGTTTAGGTCATGAGGCTAGTGGGATTGTTGTTAATAAACATAAATCAGTAAAAAAAGTAAAGAAAAAAGATTTTGTTTGTTTAACCTGGGTATTTTCTAGAGGATTAAATGCTGGGGGCACAACTTATTGTGATAAAAAAAATAATAAAATAAATGCTGGTCCAGTAAATACATTTTCTAATTATGCTATAGTCAGTGAAAATAAAATTCAAAAAATTAATAAGAAAAGTGATTTAAAAAAAAGTGTTTTATTAGGTTGTGCGGCACCAACTGCATTTAATTGTATTTTTAACAACACAAGTAAACAAAAAGCAAAAAAAATATTAATACTCGGCGCTGGTGGTGTAGGGCTACTTGCTGTTTATGCCTCTAAAACTGTTAATTTTAAGGAAATAGCAGTATTGGATGTAAACAAAAAAAAATTAATATTAGCAAAAAAATATGGCGCAACAAAAATAATTAATGATCTTAATAATCAATCATTAAACAATTATTATGATTATGTTCTAGAGTGTACAGGTAATATTATGGTCTTGCAAAAAAGTATAAAATTTGTCAAAAAATTTGGAGGAACTTTATTTATAATCGGTAATTATAAACATATGTCAAAATTTAAAATAGATCCTTGGGAACTTCTATTAGGAAAGAAAATTTCTGGCTCATGGAACAAAAAATTTGACTATGATGCAAGCTTTAAAAAATTTTATTCATATTTGAATAATTTTAGTTTAGATAAATATTTTGGTAATAAAATTTACAAGTTAAAAGAAATAAATAATGCGATCAAAGATTTGAAAAATGGAAAAATAATTAGACCATTGATTAAAATGTAGTATTATTTTAGTTTACTTATTAAACCCTTCATCCAATTTCCTACATATTTATAATGTGGAGAAGTAATTAGGTTATCATCTATTACACATGGCTCATCCACGAAAGTTGCTCCTGCATTTTCAATGTCATCTTTCCAAGCATAATAACCTGATATTTTTTTGTTATTAATTATTTTAGCGGAAATTAATAACATTGCGGCACTACAAGTGGCTGCAATTGGTTTTTTTTTGTCAAAAAAAACTTTAATTATCTCAAGTACTTTTTTATTGAGTCTTAATATCTCCATTGACTTTACCCCTCCGGGTAATATTAAAGCATCAAATTCTTCTGGTTTAACGTCATTAGCTGCAATCAATTTATCATCTTCTTTGGGTGGAATTTTAGTTCCAAAATAACCAAGTACCTGCTTATTTTCACCATTGCATGTTAATACCTCGTAACCTTCTTCTTTAAGTCTATAAAATGGATATATAAATTCGTGATCTTGTACAAGCTTAGATGTAATTATTAAAATTTTTTTATTCATAGTTAATTTGCTAAACAACGTTCATTGCCAAAAATGGTTTATTGATCTTGTAATGTTTTGTCAAGATTTTTAAACTAGTAGTTTTAATTATTTCTCCATAGGATAATACAGTTTGTTTTTTATTGTTTGTTATTTTTCCATCCAAT
>CACLIZ010000008.1 GCA_902607115.1 uncultured Pelagibacteraceae bacterium
GAGAGTATGCTGCAATATGAACTGTTTCCATTGAAGCAAATGCAGTCATCATCATTAATACTTCGGTAGGTTTAAATACAGTTGTGTAGTGCCTTAAATAACAGTTATTAACTTCAACATCTGCCTGAGTAAAAAATCTAAAAATTTGTGTTAATAAATTTTTTTCTGCTTGAGATAAATTTTTTTGCCAATCTCTAACATCATCTCCTAGAGGAACTTCTTCGGGAAGCCAGTGAATTCTTTGTTGAGTTAACCAAGCATCATAACACCAAGGATATCTAAAAGGTTTATATACAGGATTTTCCAGTAATAGACCTTTTTTTTTAGGAATAATTATTTCCTCTTTTTTATTTTTTTCTATTACTGACATGATAAACACTCTTCATAATCGGGTTGATCGTTTTGTTGCTTCTTAGATTTATAAACATTTGTTGTAACATCGGTCAATTTTGAGTCGTTAACATTTTCTGCTCTTTGAATAGATTTTGATCTACAATAATAAAGGCTTTTAAGACCTTTTTTCCAAGCTTGAAAATGAATTTGATGTAGATCCTTTTTATGTATGTCTGCAGGTATAAATACATTTATTGATTGTGCCTGTGAAATATATGGAGTTCTGTCAGCTCCTAAATCAACTACCCATCTCTGGTCTAGTTCAAAAGCTGTTTTGAATACATCTTTTTCTTCTTTTTTTAAAAAATCAAGGTGAGAAACAGAGCCTTGATTGGTTGTAATACTTGACCAAGTCTCATCATTATTTTTGTCATGTTTTTCTAGAAGTTTAGCTAGATATTTATTTCTTACATTAAATGATCCCGATAGAGTTTTGTGAGTGTAGCTATTTGCTGCAATAGGTTCAATTCCAGGTGAAGCGCCACCACAAATAATTGATATTGAAGCCGTTGGAGCTATTGCTGTTTTGTTTGAAAACCTTTCATTTATTCCATAATCAGATGCATCGGGGCAAGGTCCTCTTTCTTCAGCTAAATCTTTGGATGCTTGATCTACTTGTTCTTGAATATCTTGAAATATTTTTTTGTTCCAAACTTTAGCCATTACTGACTCGAAAGGTATCATCTTTTGTTGAAAATAAGAATGTAATCCCATTACTCCAAGACCAACACTCCTTTCTCTCATTGCAGAATATGTGGCGTCACTAAATTCTTCTGGTGCTTTTTCAATAAAATCAGTTAACACATTGTCTAGAAACCTCATTATATCATTGATGAAATTTTTATCATCTTTCCATTCATCATATTTTTCTAAATTCAAAGAAGATAAACAACAAACAGCTGTTCTATCTCTACCTTCTTTATCTACACCTGTAGGTAAAGTTATCTCACTACATAAGTTTGAAGTTTTAACAGTCAAACCAGCAAGTTTGTGATGTTGGGGAATTTGTCTATTAACTGTATCTATATAAATTATATAAGGCTCACCAGTTTCAACTCTTGCAGTCAAAAGTCTTATCCATAAATTTCTTGCAGAGACAGTAGACTGGACCGATCCATCTTTAGGACTCTTTAAGCCCCATTGTTCGTCTAGTTCTACTGCTCTCATAAAAGCATCAGATACAAGAACTCCGTGATGAAGATTTAGAGATCTTCTATTTGGATCTCCGCCTGTAGGTCTTCTCATTTCAATAAATTCTTCTATCTCTGGATGATCTATTGGCAAATAACATGCGGCCGATCCTCTCCTTAATGATCCTTGACTGATTGCCATTGTTAATGAGTCCATAACTTTTATAAAAGGAATAATTCCAGATGTCTTGCCTACTCTTCCAATTTTTTCTCCAATAGATCTTAAATTTCCCCAATAGCTTCCTATACCTCCACCTTTTGCGGCTAGCCAAACATTTTCACTCCAAAGATCTAAAATTCCATTTAAACTATCTCCTGCTTCGTTTAAAAAACACGAAATAGGTAAACCTCTTTTTGTGCCACCGTTTGATAAAACTGGTGTTGCTGGCATAAACCATAAATTACTTATGTAATTGTACAATCTTTGAGCATGCAAATTATCATCCGCATAATGACTCGCAACTCTTGCAAATAAATCTTGATGGCTTTCATTAACACCTAAATACCTATCAGTTAAAGTTGCTTTTCCAAACTCGGTCAGATTTATATCTTTCGATCTATCTATCTTTATTGTTATCCCTTTAGAATTTTGAAATAGTTCAGTATTGTCTGATAATGAAAATAAGTCTGGTCTTTTTTGTTTATTTTCCTCGACGATATTAACGGCACTATTGCTCGAGTACTCCGAGACAGCTTTTTTGATGGCTTGAGACAAGACTTTATTCATGAATCTTCCTTAATTATAAACTTTATATTTTGTAAAACAACTATATGTTGTGTGCTGAATTCGTTAATATACTATATAAACTGCAATTCAAGGATTCATTTTAAAAAAATAGCTTTTTTATGCAAGAAAAAACCATAATAAATGTAGATATATCCACATGTCTAAATCAATAAAAATCGACCCATATGGTTTTAGAGAATATGACGCACGATGGTTGTATCCTAAAAACATAAATAAATTAGGAATCAAACAGGTCGGAAAAGGATTTGGTACACAAGTTATACTTACTAAAAAAAATCCCAGAGTTGCTGTTGGATATGATTACAGATCATATAGCGAAGAAGTTAAAAATAGTTTTGTTGAAGGTTTAATTTCTACCGGATGCAATGTGGAAGATCTTGGTCTTTGTTTATCCCCTACGATATATTTTTCACAATTTGATTTAAATTGTGATGCAGTAGCAATGATCACAGCAAGTCACAATGAAAATGGATGGACTGGTATAAAAATGGGAATAAAAAAAGGTTTAACTCATTGTTATGAGGAAATGAAAGAACTGAAGGATATTGTTTTAAATAAAAAATTTGAAAGTGGTAAAGGTTCTTATAAAAAGATAAAAAATTACAAGTCTAAATATATTGATCATTTATCTAAAAATAAAATTAAAAAACAGCTAAAGGTGGTTGCTGCTTGTGGAAATGGTACTGCTGGAATATTTGCACCTGAAATACTTAGAAATATTGGATGTGAAGTAGTAGAATTAGATTGTAATTTAGATTTTACATTTCCAAAATACAATCCAAATCCAGAAGACCTCAAAATGCTTCATGAAATCGCTAAATGTGTTAAAGATAACGGGGCAGATGTTGGTTTTGGATTTGATGGTGATGGAGATCGTGTAGGAGTTATTGACGAATTAGGAAATGAAATTTTTTCTGATAAAATTGGTCTTCTGATAGCAAGAAATATTTCTAAAAATCATCCTAATAATAAGTTTGTTGTCGATGTAAAATCAACTGGATTATACGAAAATGATTTAGTGTTAAAAAAAAATAATTGTGAAACTGTTTATTGGAAGACAGGACACTCTTACATCAAAAGAAAAGTTAACGAAGATAATGCTATAGCTGGTTTTGAAAAAAGTGGTCATTTCTTTTTTAACTCGCCACTAGGATATGGCTATGATGATGGAATAAATTCAGCAATACAAGTGTGTAAATTACTTGATAACGAGGACTCCAAATTAAGTACTTTAACAAATTCTTTGCCTAAAACTTACCAAAGTCCAACTATGGGACCATTTTGCAAAGATGAAGAAAAATATGGAGTAATTGATGAAATTACAAAAAAAATTATTAAAATTAAAGAAACTGGCCAAAATATTGATAATCAGGAAATCAATAATATTTTAACAGTAAATGGCGTTAGATTTAGCTTAAAAGATGGTTCTTGGGGTTTAATTAGGGCTTCTTCAAATAAACCATCATTAGTAATAGTTACGGAAAGTCCTACTTCTGAAGAAAGAAAGAAAAACATTTTTTATTTTATAGATAATCTACTTCAAGAAACTGGAAAAGTTGGTGAGTACGATCAAAAAATATAATTATTAAATTCAATCATTACGCGTTAAAAAAAAATTAGAGAATCAGATATAATAAATTTAGGGAGTGGCAGAGGGAGACTGAAACCGCTCCCGATTTTATATAGTCAAATATCTATACAAAAATAAAGTTCCAATAACGTACAAAAAAATTCCAAAAAATCTTTGCAGTTTTGCTTTATTCATCTTGTTAGACTTGTTGGCCCCTATTCTTGCCATGAACATTGTTATGGGAATAAATATCAAAAAAGCTGGTATATTAATAAAACCAATACTTAATGGTAAATTTGCATTTAAATATGAGCCAGTTAAAAAGAAACCCAATCCACCAAATAAGGCAATAATAAATCCTATTGCAGAAGCGCTTCCTATAGCTTTATTTATTGGATAACCAAAATATCTAAGTATTGGTACGTTCATTACAGCACCCCCGATACCCATTGGAGCAGAAATAAAACCAGAAATAAAACCAAGTATAATTTTAGGTGTTAAACCAAAATTTGGTTTAAGTTTAGCTGTCTTTTCTTTGATATTTAAAAGATATGCTCCTAAAAAATATACCACTATAGTAAAAAATAATAAAAGTGATTTAGTTTTTAAAGTTGCAGCTAAAATCGTACCTATTAAAACTCCTGAAATTACAAAAAATCCATAATTTTTAATTATTCTGACATCAACAGAATTATGTTTTTTATGAGTTAATACAGAAACAATAGAAGTAGGAATTATAATTGCAAAAGAAGTTCCAACTGACAAATGCATCAAATACGTTTGATCAAAATTTAAATATTCAAAAATAAAAAATAAAAATGGAACAGTGATTAAGCCTCCTCCTATACCAAACAAACCTGCAAAAAATCCTGCAATTGCTGCGATTGGCATCATTAATGTAATTAAAAAAATATATTGATTTGAAAAAATTTCGTTAATCAATTTAAATGCTCACAGGGTTTTGACTTGGATATTTAACTTTGTCTAGTATGTGATCAACTTTTTGAATATCTGCATTTCTTACGCACATATTTTCACTTAAATATCTTTTCCAAAAACTTGAGCCTGATATTCCATGAAATAAACCAAGTGTGTGTTTCATTATATGATGAAGTTTAGTTCCTTTTTTAACTTCAATCTTAACATAACTAATTAATTCTTTAATTACTTCTTCCCTTGTAGAGATGTTTTCAGTTGAATAAATTTCTTTTTCAATATCAGCTAAGAAATATGGGGAGTGGTAAATAGATCTTCCAATCATAACACCATCAACTTTTTCTAGATGATTTTTTATTTGATCAATATTATTAATTCCTCCATTAATAATAATCTCAAGGTTAGGAAAATCTTTTTTTAATTTATAAACAACATCATATTTCAATGGTGGAATATTTAAATTTTGTTTTGGTGTAAACTTGCCAAGCATAGCTTTTCTTGCATGCATTATAAATGTTTTAACACCAGTTTTAGATAAAAGATTTATAAAATCATATATGTTTTGATAATCTTCAACATTATCATAACCAATTCTAGTTTTAACTGTCACTGGTAACTTTGTAGATAATATCATTTCATTTAAACAATCAGCAACAAGATTTGGTTCTTTCATCAAGCATGCGCCAAATTTATTTTTTTGTACTTTTTTACTTGGACAACCTAGGTTTAAATTAATTTCATCATAACCAAATTCTTCGCCAATTTTTGCAGCATTAGATAAAAGTTTTGGAGAAGAGCCACCTAATTGAAGAGCAACTGGTTTTTCTTTAATGTTAAATTCTAAAAGTTTTTTTCTGTCTCCTCTATCAATTGCCTCTGAAACAATCATTTCTGTATATAGAAGAACACTTTTACTAATTAATCTTAAAAAATATCTTTCATGACGATCTGTACAATCCATCATAGGTGCAACTGAAACTAATCTTTTCATAAATAACCAGAGAATTAATATATTATTTATTTAACTATTTGAAGTATCTGCATCTTCACTGCTGGCTTCATTATTTTCCTCTTCGGAAATTTCGTCTAATGAAACTTCTTCATTTTGAGATTCTTCTGTTGGAGCTTCTGTTTTAACTTCTGTTGCGTTAGTTAATTCATCAAGGTCTTCTTTTGAAACTTGTATTTTTTCAGGAATTTTTCTAGCTCTTTTTGATGGTAAAATTGGCACTCCACTTTTTGATATTTCACCTTTGTAAAGATTTTCAAAATCGTCTCCAATTTCTTCATCTTCTTCGGAAACATCGTCGATTTGTTCCACATGTTTTCTTAATTTGTAAACCGCACTATCTACTAACTCAGAAACTTTGACTTTTTCTTCTGCTATCTCTCTTAGAGATATAACAGTATTTTTATCATTATCTCTAGGTAAGGTAGCTTCTACACCCGAGTTAAGTTGTGTTACCCTTTCTTTTGCAACCAATACTAGCTGATAGGGGCTATCGACTTTGTCAATACAGTCTTCTACAGTTACTCTTGCCATGCGTGCTATTTATACTCCGAATAAAACAAAATCAAGTTCTTTATATTTTTAATGGATTAATTTTATTTCTTATTAAAAAAAGAAAAATCAAGGAAATCGATATGTAAATAGCTGAAATTATGGCTATTTGCTCTATTGAAAAACCTCTATCAATTAAAACACCAAATAATGCCGTGCCAAATGCTGTTGCAAATACCATAAGAGCTGTTGTTAATGCTTTTATAGAGCCAATATATTTTACGCCATAAATTTCTGCCCATGTTGAAGAACCAAGAACGTTTGCAAATCCATTAGAAATTCCTATTAGACCAAGAAATACAAATGCTGAAAGTGGGTGATTAAAATATATAATTACAATTACCGATAATAATAGTGGAAAATTCATAAAAATTAAAAGTTTTCTGCTTGTAAATTTGTCTATTAAAAAACCAGAAACGAATAAAGTTATTACAGACAAAATTGAGTAAGCCATAAATGATTGTGCAATAATAAAAGGACCCCAATTTTTTGAGTCTAAAATAAATGATTGATAAACAAAAGTACCTGTTGCAATCCAGGGCATTGCGAGCATATTGGCGCAAATTATGTAAAACCTATAATCTTTTATAACCTCTATTCTTTTCCAATCTTTGATTTTTTTATTAGATGAACTTTTATTTTCCTGAGTTTCTCTAGAATCAAAATTTAAATTTTTAACAAGAGAGTATGAGGCAATAGGCAGAAAAATAATTACTGATATTGAAATTGTTAACCATATAATTTTCCAGTCATAAAATGCTAAAAGATATACTATTAGAACTGGTAAAATAAATTCTGCCGCTGATAATCCAAACCATCCTGTGCTTAATGCTTTTCCTCTTGATTTAGTAAAGTATCTTGAAATAGTTGTAGTTGCCGTATGAGACATCATGCCTTGACCTGAAAATCTCATTAAAAATATAGCTATAAATAATAGTGCAACTGAGGATATTTTTGAAAAGAAAAAAGATGAAAATGAAAGTAATAAAATCACATAAAAAGCAAATCTAGAAATATTAATGTCGTCTATTTTTTTACCAATCCAAATTAATAACAAGCTACTTAATAATGTTGCAGAAGCATAAATTGATCCGAATTGACCATGTGTTATAGAAAGCTCGTTACGAATACTTGTGTTAAAAAGACCTAAAAAAAAACTCTGTCCAAAACTAGAAAAAAATGTAAATATAAAACCAAATACAATTACTTTTAAACTTAAACTTTTAAACATATTAAAAAATTATGACTTGTAATGTTGCTTTCATAGGCCTTGGTGTAATGGGTTATCCAATGGCTGGTTATATATCAAAAGCTGGTCACAATGTAACTGTTTTTAATAGAACAGATTCTAAAGCTGATAAATGGATTGGCGAATACAAGGGTTTAAAAGCTGACACTCCAGCCAAAGCAGCTGAAAATGCAGATTATATTTTAACATGTGTTGGTAATGACAATGATCTTAGAGAAGTAACTTTTGGTGACAAAGGAATTTTTAAAACAATTAAAAAAGGCTCTATCTACATTGATAACACAACAGCATCAGCAACTATTGCAAGAGAAATTTATAATTTTGCTAAAAAAAATGGATTTGGTTTTTTGGATGCTCCAGTTTCTGGTGGACAAGCTGGCGCTGAGAACGGTGCACTAACAGTTATGATTGGTGGTGATAAGGAAGATTATGATAAAGCTAACCACATTATTGATTGCTATAGCAAAAAAATGAAGCTTTTAGGTAAAGCTGGTAGCGGCCAGCTAGCTAAAATGGTTAATCAAATATGTATTGGAGGCCTTGTTCAAGCTTTATCTGAAGCAATTAATTTTGGTATGAATGCGGGTCTTAAAATGGAAGATGTGATTGAAGTTATATCAAAAGGTGCCGCTCAATCATGGCAAATGGAAAATAGATATAAAACTATGATAGATGATAAATTTGAATTTGGTTTTGCTGTTGATTGGATGAGAAAAGATTTAAAAATTGCACTTGAAGAAGCTAAAAAGAATAACTCGCCTTTGCCTATAACTGAAGTAATAGATAAATATTACGCTGAAGTTCAAGGTATGGGAGGAAATAGATGGGATACTTCTAGTTTAATTAGAAGATTCAGAAAGTAATACTGTATGCAGCCAGCATACTACGAAGATTTTAAAGAAATTAAAAAAAAAATATGGTCAATGCTTGATGATGCAGTGACAAATAGAAATTCCCAATTTAGAATTCCAGTATTTGTTTGTGGAGAACAAAAAGACTTTGATGGAAGAATTGTAGTTCTTAGAAAATCTGATCAATCAAATAATCTTCTACAATTTCATAGTGATATTAGATCAGATAAAATTCCTAAATTAAAAAATAATAATAATGCTTCTATGCTTTTTTATGACAAAGAAGAAAAAATCCAAATAAGATTAAAAGTTGAATGTATAATAAATCATAACAATGAAATAACTAAAGAGTCTTGGAAAAATACAGGACACATTAGTAGAAAATGTTATTTAGTTGATAATGGTCCGGGAACAGAATCTCCCACCCCTACTTCAGGATTAAAACCTGAGTTAGATAATTTTGAATTTACAATTGAACAAAGTGAAAAAGGTTATAAAAACTTTACAGTTATCCAGTGTAAAATAAAAAGTATTGAATGGCTTTATTTAGCAGCCAAAGGACATCGTAGAGCTAGATTTGAATTAAATAATAATAAAGAATATTGGCTTGTTCCCTAAAAATGTTTTCAAATTTTATATTCTATTTATCACTCATAATTATAGGGATGGTTGCTATGAGATTTGGAATAATTCAAATAAGACAATATAAAAAAGGTGAAACTAAAATAAAAAAGAAAGTTCTTGAACAGATTGCTTTTGGTATTTTTTTTATAATAATTTTAGGATTAATTATTTATTCAGTTGATGGATTACTTTTTAATTAAGCAAATTTTCTTCCCAAAATTTTATATTTTTATTGAAAAACATTTTTCCTTTATCACCGCCACCTTTGGCGCCAGTAAACATACATCCGCTTAAATTATAAGAGTCAAAACTGAATTTCAAAGTACGTAAGGGATCTTCTCTGGACATTTTGTAAAAATCTTCTTCCGTTTCCCAACGATCTACATACTCTAACAAAAAGTCAATGTATGATTTGCTCATTTTTCCGTCATCTTCGGTATACCATTTTGGACATTTCCAAAAAATTTGAGCATATTTCATTTTTTCAACTTCATAATTTCCAATAAAATCATGATACCACCCTTGTTTAACATCAACTATTATGTCTCCACCATTTGCTTTAATTTTTTTACCAAGTTCAACGCAAGGTTCTGGTCTAGTATAGTTGTCGGATCCACCAAGAATCATCCAAGTTTTTGTTTCTTTTATTGGTTGAGGGTTTCTAAACATTCCAACATCTTCACAATCCGGATATAATGGTTGAGCTGCAGCAAAATATAAATCTTTACTTATAAGTGCATCTCTTAATCTTTTTTCTGATGCTAAAATTGAAACCATTCCGCCTCTCGAGCCTCCTTGAATACCTACTTTTTTTATGTTGATCTTTGGATTGTTTGATAAATATTCAAGAGCTATAAATGGATCAAGAAATTGTGACCAAATATTTACTGTAAATTGATTTCCTGCTGTACTTCCTAATTGATCTCTTGCAGTAAAATGATCAATAAACATTGTTGCAATTCCTTTTTTTTGTAATTTCTTTGCTTGTTTTTGATGAAAAACCATCCATTTAGATACAAACTCTTCAGGTCCCCAACTACTATGGCTTACCATTACAAGCGGAAATGGACCTTCACCTTTAGGATATATAATTAGTGCATCAAACTCACTTGGAGACTCTTTGTGCCATCCTTCTTGTATAGAATAAAAATCAAAAGCTCTGTACGATTTGATGTTTACCAACTCGGTATTTTTAAATTTTTTTTGTAATTTTGTCATAAATTTATTAAATGAAAATGCAGGACTTGCTATTAATAAACAAATTATAATTAAAAATATTTTTCTCATATAGCTTCAGAATATTTTTTCCAATTATCTTGGTAGTGTTTAGTATTTTCAAACACAGCTTTTTTTTCTTCGTCTGTAACCTGTCTAATTACTTTTCCAGGCGAACCAATTACTAATGAATTGTCAGGAATTTCTTTGTTCTCAGTAATCAAAGCTTTGGCTCCAACAATGCAATTTTTTCCAATTTTTGCATTGTTAAGAATCACCGCACCAATTCCAATTAAACTATTGTCGCCTATCATACATCCATGTAGCATAACCATATGTCCGATGGTGACATTTTTCCCAACTTTTAATGGGTACCCTGGATCAGTATGTAAAACACTGCCATCTTGAACATTAGATCCTTCACCAATATGGATATTTTCAATATCTCCTCTTAAAACTACATTAAACCAAATACTTGAGTTTTTTCTAAAGTAACATCGCCAATTATGGTTGCATTTGGCGCTACCCAATTTTCGCCAGAGTTTTTTGTTTTTTTATCTTTTAAATCGTAAAACATAATTTATATATTAATACATTATGGCAATAGAAACTCCAATATGTGATTTTGGTCAAAAAGCTACTGACTTTAAACTTAAATCTACCGATAATAAAATTATATCTTTAAATGATATTAAAGGTGAAAATGGAACTTTGATCATGTTCATATGTAACCATTGTCCATATGTAAAAGCAGTAACAAAAGATATTGTTGAGGACTGTAAAACATTAAAAGAAATTGGAATTAATGCATTAGCAATATGCGCAAATGATGCAGATAATTATCCTGAAGATTCTTTTGAGAATATGATTGAGTTTGCAAAGAAAAATAATTTCAATTTTCCATATTTAACAGATGAAACACAAGAAATTGCTAAGAATTATGGTGCGGTTTGTACACCAGATTTTTTTGGTTATAATAAAAATCTAGAGCTCCAATACAGGGGAAGATTAAGAGAACTTAAAAACTTAGCTCCGGTAAGAGAAGGTGTAAGCGATTTATTAAAAGCAATGAAACAGATTGCCGAAACTGGCAAAGGACCTGAAAACCAAGTACCTAGCGCTGGTTGTAGTATTAAGTGGAAATAATAAAATGCATTTAGTTGTAACTAGAAGTTTTCCTCCTGAAATTGGTGGCATGCAGAATTTAATGTGGGGTCTTACAAATACATTATCGAAACACGATTTAATAAAGGTTTTTGCAGATGATCACGAAAAAGCTAAAGACTTTGATGAAAAAGTATCTTTTACAATAGAAAGAATTGGTGGACCAAAAATAATTAAAAAATATAGAAAATCTTTATTAGTAAATAACTATCTAGAAAATAATAAAAAAGTGAAAACAGTTATAGCGGATCATTGGAAAAGTTTAGAACAAATAAAAACTAATGTTAAAAAAATATGTTTAATTCATTCAAAAGAAATCAATCATAACAAAGGTTCATTTTTAAATAGAAGAGTATTAAAAGTTTTAAATAATGTAGATCAAATTATAGCAAACTCGAATTTTACAAAAGAACTTGCAATTAGTCTTGGTATATTTCCTGAGAAAATTATTGTTATAAATCCTGGAATAGAACCTGTTGAAAAATTAAATAATGAAAGTCTTAAAGAAGCTGAAAAAATGCTCAAAGGGAAAGGTCCAAGATTAATTACAGTTTCAAGATATGACAAAAGAAAAAGCCACGATAAAATTATTATGGCTTTAAGAAATTTAAAACAAATTTATCCAAATATAATTTACACTTCTATTGGGTATGGTGAAGAAGAGGAGAATGTAAAAAAATTAGCCAAAGAACTTAATTTAAATAAACAGGTTTTATTCCTCAAAAACATAAGTTTAGAACTAAAAAATGCTTTAATTTCAAAATCACACGTATTTGTAATGCCTTCAATTACCTATAAAAAATCAGTAGAAGGTTTTGGAATAGCATATGTAGAAGCTGCTCAATTTGGCATTCCTTCAATTGGAGGAAAAGATGGAGGTGCCGCTGATGCAATTAAGCATAATGAAACAGGATTAATTTGTGATGGTAATAACTTAGATGAGATTTATTCTAGTATAGATTTAATATTAAAAAATAATTCATATAAAGAATTTGGCATAAAAGCAAAAGAATACTCGCTCAACTTTCATTGGGATAAAATTATAAAAGAATATTTAAAATTATTGTGATAAAGTAAAATTATGATCGAAAAATTTAATGGAATTATTTACTTTATAATTTTTGTAGTACATTTTGGTGCTTACGCTGTTTACGCTTTCAGATGTTTGTTTACAACCAAGGCATTTGTTGACCAATATGGTATGGGTGACGGTTCAGCAATTATGACAAGGTTTTTTGGTTCTATATTTGTTGGTTCTGTATTAATGGCAATATACGTCGGCTTTATTAGAGCTGGTGGATTAGAAAATACATGGGCTTTCTTTAATTTAATATTCTTGCAGAATGCTTGCGCTTTCTTTTTTGCTATTTGGTCTCATCAAAAAGGAAACCTTGGAACAAACGAAAAAACTTCAATTGAAGGAATAATAGCTCCTGGTGTACTTACAGTTTTAAGTGCGGTTCTTTGTTACGGATTAGCAGATAAAATTTATATTTAATTTAAATTAATTTTGTCAAAAACTTTTTCTGTGGATAGTTTTGCTAAATCATTAACTTGAATTGCTTTAAAATTTTCTCTTTCAATACTAACTTTGTAAGCTGTAGTATGGGATCCAAATAAAGTTAAACCTTTAGCACCTAAATGCGCTGCCATATGTGCGGGGCCTGTATCGTTTGCAAGAACAAATGAACATTCTTTTATTAATGAAGATAACTGAGAAACATCTATAGCCTTTCCATTATCTAAAATACATGTTGCGTTAATTTCTTTCGCATCATTAATTTCATCTGGCCCTGGTGCTATAACAATTTTATAATGGTCACTGTATTGATTTTTTATTTTATCAATTAGTTCATTGTAGTAAGGCCATTTTTTTTGAGATAGATGTGGTGAGCAAAATGGGAATAAAAGAATATATTTTTCTAATTTATATTCTGATTTTATTTTCGATATATCTGAACAACTCCATGAAAAATCAGGAGATATTGTATGTTTAATAGTTAATCCTGAAGTTTTCAATTGATGTTCAAATCTTTCTAGAACAGATTTTTTGTCAAACTCTTCTTTCGTTTTGTCTGAAGGAAGAGTTGTTTCTGAGGATGACCAAATATTGCGATTAGCGTTTGGAAACAAAATTCTTTTATAAAAACTTGTTCTTGATGAATTTTGTAAGTCAAATACTTTTGCAAACTTATATTTTTTTATAATTCGCATAAGTAAAAATAAATAAATTAGATTAAATCTAGATAATCTTTTGTCTAATATGATTTCTTTTAAATGTGGATTTCGTTTAAATAGCTCAAAATAAGGTTTTGTTGTTAATAAATATATATCATCTTCCTTGTGAAATTCAGAAATGTCTTGAATAGCTCCACTGGCTTGAGCTATATCTCCTAATGATCCATGTTTGATAATTAAAATATTAGACATATTTTTAACAATTTATCATACTATAAAATAAATTATATGAATAAAATTCTAGTAGAAGTTTCTGTTGGTGAGCTCTTGGATAAACTTACAATATTAGAAATAAAGCAAGAAAAAATTAAAGATCCAGAAAAACTCAAATATATTAATGATGAATGCGGTGTTTTAAAAGATCAATTAAATAATAATATTAAATCAGACCCAAAATTAGATAAATTATTTAATTCTTTAAAAGAAATTAATTCAAAACTTTGGCTTATAGAGGACGATAAAAGATTATGCGAAAAAAATTCTGATTTCGGTGAAAAATTTATAAAGCTTTCAAGGGATGTTCATTTCCTAAATGATAATCGGGCTAAAATAAAATTAGAAATAAATAATCATACTGGTTCAAAAATAAAAGAGATAAAAGAATATACTAAATATTAATTTAGTATTAGAAAACGACTGCTTTAATTTTAATATTTATATCTCCTTTCAAGAAATTTTATAAAATTATGAACTAAAAATGTCATAAATAAGTAAATACTTCCAGCTACAATAAATACTTCTATCGGTCTAAATGTTGTTGATATAATGTATTTAGCAACTCCAGTTAAATCCATTAGTGTAACTGTGCTAGCAAGAGATGTTCCTTTGAGCATTAATATTATTTCGTTACCATAAGCTGGTAAAGATTGTTTGATAGCTATAGGTATTTGAATTTTGTAAAAAATAATTCTGCTTGATATGCCAAGACTTTTTCCTGCCTCTATAAATCCTGGTTTAATTGTTTGAAATGCTGACCGTAAAATTTCTGATGTGTAAGCACCTGTGTTTAATGCGAAAGCTATAATTGCGCACCAGTAGGGTTCTTTAAAAATAACCCATAGCACTGTTGATCTAAAATACTCTATCTGACCTAATCCATAATAAATAATGAATATTTGAACTAAAAGTGGTGTTCCCCTAAATACATAAGAGTAACCATAAGAAAATTTATTTATTATTGGATTTTTATTCATTCTTAAAACTGCAAATAAAAGTCCAATAAATAAACCAAAAAATAACGATGCTGACAATAATTTTAAAGTAACCATGGTTGCATTAAGCAACTTAGGAAAACTATTTATCATCAGTTCAAAATCCATCAGTGCCCCCTACTGTACTTAACTTCTAATCTGTTTAACAATTTCATACTAAAATATGTTAGCAATAAATATAAAACTGCAGCAAATGAATAAAAAAATAGAGGATCTCGAGTTGATCCTGCCGCTATATAAGATTGCCTCATTATTTCCACTAATCCAGTAACAGAAATAAGGGATGTATCTTTTAAAGTTATTTGCCAAACATTGCTTAAATTTGGAATTGCCAATCTTAACATTTGTGGCAAAATAACTTTATAAAATTGAATATGTTTTTTGATTCCTAAAACTCTTGAAGCCTCAAATTGACCTTTGTCTATAGATTGAATTGCTCCTCTAAAAACTTCTGTGGAATAAGCGCCAGATATAATACCAATTGCAAATGCGCCCGTCATAAAAGCATTTATTTCAATGTAATCATTGTAGCCAAACATAGAGGCAACAAACATTATTGCACCACTACCTCCAAAAAAAAATAAGTAGATTACTAAAAGTTCAGGAACACCTCTAATAACTGTCGTGTAAAAATTTCCAATTAAATTTAATGATTTATGTTTAGATAATTTTAAAGGTGTAAATATAAGTGCAAATAAAAAACCGATTAACATAGCTGTTATTGAAACAGCCAAGGTCATTAGGGTAGCGTAAAATAATTCGTCACCCCAACCAGTATCTCCAAATGCTAGAAGTCCCATACAGACTGGCGACTATATATTATAGTCGCCAAATCTAAAAATATTTACATAGAAGCGTCGAAACCGAACCATTTAGTAGCAATTCTACTAATGTCTCCATTTTTTCTTGCTTTTTCTATAGCTTTGTTAAATGCTTTTAAAAGTTCAGTATCATCTTGTCTAATACCAACTCCAACACCGTTACCAAATGCTCCACCTGAAAAAGTTGGTCCAACTAGAACAACTGATTTACCAGACTTCTCAGCATAATCTGTAAAGGCAACAGCGGCAGCTAATGCTGCATCACATCTGCCGGAAGCTAAGTCTAAGTTTACTTCATCTTGAGTTTTATAAGTTCTTACATTTACACTTCCTACATCACCAGAGTCTAAGAAGTTTTGGTGAATAGTTGCTGTTTGTACACAAACAGTTTTACCAGCTAAAGCAGCTGTAAGTGTTTTAAGAGCTTTCTTAACATCAGAACCACCTAAGGATAAATTTATACCTGAAGGAGTGTCCATTCCTTCTAAACTAGATCCTTTCATTACAGCTAATTGAGCAACTTCGTCTGCATAACCTTGTGAAAAGCTAATTACTTTTTGTCTTTCAGCTGTAATAGACATTCCTGCCATTATTGCATCGAATTTTCTCATTATAAGCGCTGGAATCATTCCATCCCAATCTTGCTCAACAATTTCGCACTGCTTTCCCATGTATCTACATAATGACCAAGCTAACTCAACTTCAAATCCAATTAATTTGCCTGCTTCATTTTTTGAATTCCATGGAGGGTAAGCACCTTCAGTTCCAATTCTTATTTTATCAGCATAAACATTAGTGATAATAAATAAAGAAGCTAAAACTGAAATTATAGTTTTTTTGAATATATTCATTATTTTCTCCTTTAATAAAAAATAAGTATTTCACAAAATTGGGAAATTAAAAAGAGAATAAATTAGTGATTTACAGAGGAATAAAAATTCCAAGAACTATCAAAACTAGGGATATAAACTCTATCAAGGGTAGCATTTCCAAAATTTTTATTGAAAACATTTAGCCAATTTTCGACCTGTTTTGGTCTTTTGTCCTGACTGCCAACTTGAGCTGTTATAACGCCATCTGGTTTGAGAATTCTTACAAGAGAATTCATATTTTTTGCAGCAAGGTCTATGCAGAATTGATCATCGTTTAAGTCAATAAATATTTTATCATAACTATCATCTTCAACTTTCTTGATACTATCAAAAGCATCTCCCCAAACACATTTAACTGAATTTTTTTCTGTCGCATTTTTACCAATAGAACCAATATGTTTTTTACAAACCTCAACAACTTCAGGATCTAATTCATACCAGTCAATAAATCCAAATCCTTTCGCTATACATTCTCTTGTAACTCCTCCATCGCCTCCACCAATAATTGCTGCTCTATCTTTTCTTTTATTTAATTTCATTGCAGAATTCACAAATGTTCCGCTATATAAATGCTCATCACTCTCGGCGACTTGTAAATCACCATCTATAAATAATGATTTTCCATATTCCACTAATTCTAATATTTCAATGTGCTGACCTACTTTTGATTTAAAATCTTCTAGAACATCTTTTACTAGGTAGTTTTTTTTTAATCCTTTTGTGCTCGTGTTGTCATAATAAAAAGAAATTGTATCTCTATTTAACTCTTTTTTAATTATTCTTTTATGCTCAATCTCTTTTTTTAGAACATCTAAAGCAATTGATGGTGCAACTGTTCCACATGTATAAAAATCAAAACTTATTATTCCTTTTTCTGGATATGTGTGAAAGCTAATGTGACTTTCTGCCAACAAAGCTACTAAAGTAAAACCTTGCGGTTCAAATTTATACTTTGCAATATTTAAAACTGTTACTTTAGCTTTTTCTGCAATTTTATGAACTAAACCTTCAAAGAAAGATGCCTCATATTCTTTCTTAGTTCCAATTATATCTAAAGTTATATGCTCCCCTACTTTAATCATATCTCCCTCAATAATTTATAAAAAAGTTAACCTTTTTTATAATGAATTATTTTATCTAAGATTTTACTCATCTCTGTTGATGAAAGAATCTTAGGTTGTCCCAATTTTAATGCAATTATGTATTGATGACAAATATTTTCTATCTCTTGTGCTAATTCAAAAGCTTGTTTTAAAGTTCCGCCGATTGTTAACTGTCCATGATTTGACATCAGACAACCTTTCCTCTTTTCTAAAGCTTTTATAATATTGATGGATAAATCTGGTGTACCAAAAGTTGCATATTCGGCACATTTAATGTCGTCTCCACCAGCAAGAGCAACCATATAATGAAAGGCAGGAATTGATTTACCATGAGTTGAAACTGCGGTTGCGTGAGGAGAATGAGCGTGAACAATTGCTTTTGCTTCTCTTTTTTTTATATAAACATCTTGATGAAAACGCCATTCAGAAGATGGATTTAATCCTGAATTAAACATTTTAAGATTGTCATATTTTTCATCTAAGGCGAGAAAAACAATATCCTCTGGTTTAAGAGTTTCATATTTAATCCCTGAAGGTGTAAGAAGAAATCCTTCAACATCATTTTCAATTACCCTTATAGAAAGATTTCCCGATCTAAGAGGAGATAAATTTGTAGTATTAAGCATAAGCGCAAATTTAATTATATCTTCTCTTTCTTTTATATTTTTCATTTAAATAGATCCTTTAATCCTTTTTCTGATGCTTCACATACGCCTTTTTCAGTAATTAATCCTGTAACATATTTTGCGGGCGTTACATCAAAAGCTAAGTTCATTGATTTACTTTTTTTTGGATAAATCTGGATTTTTTTTACATTTCCATTTTCGTCTAAGCCCTCTATATGAGATAATTCTTCTGAATTTCTTTGTTCAATTGGTATATCTTTATAATTTTTTATATCCCAATCGATTGTTGAACTTGGTAGTGCTACATAAAAAGGAACATTATTATCTTTAGCTGCTAATGCTTTAAGATAAGTTCCGATTTTATTACAAACATCACCGTTAGCTAGCGTTCTATCTGTTCCAACAATACACATATCAACCTCGCCTCTTTGCATTAAGATTCCACCAGTATTATCTGCTATAATAGTATTAGGTACGCTCTCTTCATTTAGCTCATAAGAAGTTAAATTAGCTCCTTGGTTTCTTGGCCTTGTTTCATCAGCCCATACATGAACTGGTATTCCTTTTTTGTGTGCATGATAAATTGGAGAAGTTGCAGTTCCCCAATTAATTGTTGCAAGCCATCCAGCATTACAATGAGTTAAAATATTAACTGTATCTTTTTTTTTATTATATATTTCTTCAATTATTTTAAGACCATTTAATCCAATATTTTCACAAAATTTAACATCTTCCTCGCAAATTTCTTTTGCTTCATTTAATGCTATTTCTAAAATTTTATCGCTATTAACGCCAGACAATTTCTTTATCATTCTATCAACTGCCCACTTTAAATTTATAGCAGTTGGTCTCGAATTAATTAAATTTTCTGCTGATTTTTTTAAAAAAGATTGATCGTTGTTTTCAATAATAGACAAAACTAATCCATAAGCAGCGGTAGCGCCTATCAAAGGTGCGCCTCTTACTTCCATTACTTTAATTGCATTTATTGCATCTTTGACTGTTTTAAGATCTTTAATAATAAATTGATGTGGAAGTTTTGTTTGATCAATAATTTTTACAACATTATTTTCAAACCAAATAGTACTATATTCTTTTCCTTCTATTTTCATTTATTTAAAACTCTACCAGCCACTGTATTAAGTTTATCTTTAGTTTTTTGTGTTCTTTTTTCTGGAGCAGTAATTATAGCAACATCTAAACAATTATTTGTAGGATCTTTTGGATCGATATGCTTTTCAAAATTTTCTATTAAATTTTTAATCATGTTTTTAGCTTTAGCTGCATTTCCTAAAAGAACTTTGATAACTTGTTGAACATCAACATTTTCATGATCTGGATGCCAACAATCATAATCTGTCACCATTGAAACTGACGCATATCTAATTTCAGCTTCTCTTGCTAATTTAGCTTCAGGCATATTTGTCATTCCGATTACATCTGCTTTCCAAGATCTATATAAAATCGACTCTGCTAATGTTGAAAACTGAGGACCTTCCATAACAATATAAGTTCCACCTCTTTGATATTCTATTTTTTCTTTTTTAATAGCTTCTTCACATGCATTCATTAATCCATTGGCTGTTGGATGAGCCATAGAAACGTGAGCTACTATTTCATCATCAAAAAATGTTTTATTTCTTGCAAAAGTTCTATCTATAAATTGATCAACTATTACAAATTTTCCCGGTGGCAAATCTTCTTTTAAAGAACCAACCGCTGAAACTGACACAATATCTGTTACACTAAGTTGTTTTAGCGCATCTATATTAGCTCTAAAGTTTATATTTGAAGGATTAATAAAATGACCTCTTCCGTGTCTTGGTAAAAAATAGATTTCTTTATTTTTATATATAGTTTTTAGTATTTGATCTGAAGGCTTTCCCCAAGGCGTGTTTAGGTCTAATAATTCTCTTTCTTTGAATTCTTCAACGTCATATAAACCACTGCCACCAATTATAGCCAATTTATTGTTTGCCATATCAAAAAAATAATTTATTTATTTATATATCGTAATTTATTATGGATTTAAAAGATTATATTAGATCAATTCAAGATTATCCTAAGAAAGGGATTCTTTTCAGAGACATAACAACGTTAATAAAAAATGAAAAAGCTTTTACTTATTGCATTGATCAAATAGTCGAAAAATCTAAACAATTTGATTTTAACAAATTAGCAGCGGTTGAATCTAGAGGTTTTGTTTTTGCATCTGCGGTTTCATATATTCTCAAAAAACCTTTTATTTTACTTAGAAAAAAAAATAAGTTGCCGGCAGAAACTTATTCGGTCGATTTTGAATTGGAGTATGGAACAGCAACTATTGAAATGCACAAAGATTCAGTAGATAAAAATGATTCAGTTCTAATAATAGATGACCTTATAGCAACAGGAGGAACTGCCGAAGGTGCTGCAAAACTAATTAAAATATCAGAAGGAAAAGTAGCTGGATTTATATTTGTAATAAATCTCTTTGATCTAGGTGGTTGTGATTTGCTTCTGAAACAGAACTACAGAGTGGAAAATCTAATTGATTTTCCTGGTCACTGACCATTTATTCTAAAATAAGACCTTTTTCCTAGCATTGAACTTAATAAACCTAAAAATCTAAACAAGTAATTAATTTTTTTCTTACGATTAAATATAATAGTAAAAAAAATTATTTTAATAAAAGATCTAATCAACTTGCCAAGAGAAACCCTTAATGCTTTCAGATAACCATCATTTTTTTTATGATAATAAAAATAAGACCACATGTAATGCCAATTTCTTAATTTAAGTAATTCTTCCTCGTTTTTAATTACTGTTGAGCTTTTATAGCCTAAATGATTCACAATCAGTTTCGAAGATGAAAAAATGTTTTTATTTTCTCTCTTTAAAGATTTACATAAATCAAATTCTTCAAAGAAAAGAAAAAAATTTTCATCAAATATTGACTTATTATCAAATTTTTCTAAATCTATCAGCATGGAGCATCCAACTACCCAATCTATCTTGTAAAGACTTAGTTCGCTGTCAAATTCTGCATTTTTTAATTTTAGTTTATTGTCAAAAAAACCAGCAGGTGCATATGCTTCATTATCTGAGTACTGTGATCCGATTATGCTAAAGTTAACTTCACTATTTAGATATTTTTTTAAATTATTAAAATACTCTTTGTCACAAGTAATATCAGGATTTAATATTAAAGCATATTTTGTGGTTGCTTTGTTAAGACCAAAGTTATTTCCTCCGCCATATCCTAAATTTGATCCAGTACAAAATATTGACACATTTTTGTAATTATTTTTAATTTGATTTTCATTTATGAACATTTCAGAATTTTCAATCAGAAGAATTTTAATATTGCTATCAATCGAGGATAGGCATTTTTTTAAAATATCTAATTCAGTTTTGTAAGTTAATATTATGACGCTTAAGTTGTTAAAATCATTATTCATAAACTTGAAAAAACTTAAATATATACTTTTTTTTTAATTAATGTAAAAATTTTATATGAACAAAATAGTGGTTACTGGTGGTCTGGGTTTTATTGGAAGTAATTTAGTTGAATTATTAATTAATAAAGGTTTTACAGTCATAAATATAGATAAAGTAAGTTATGCATCCAATTTCTATAACGTTTCAAGCATTAAAAAAAATAAAAAATACAAATTTTTTAAAATTGATATAAATAATAAAAAAAAAATATTAAATATTTTCACAAAATTTAAACCAATTTGCATTTTCAACTTGGCCGCTGAAACTCACGTCGATCGTTCAATAGATTCCCCAAAAGAATTTATTAATAGTAATATTTTAGGAACTTTCAATATTCTTGAAGCTTATAGAAATTACTCAAAAAATAATAATAAATCTAAATTTATCCATATATCAACTGATGAAGTCTATGGTGATATAATAAAAGGTAGAACAAATGAAAATTATCCTTACAATCCTAGTTCTCCTTATGCAGCAAGCAAAGCTTCATCTGATCACTTGGTTATTTCTTATATAAAAACTTTTGGAGTCAGGGCGATTATAACAAATTGCTCTAACAATTATGGGCCAAGACAACATCCTGAAAAATTAATACCTAAAATGATTTATAATATTTTAAATAATAAAAATTTACCAATTTATGGTGATGGAAAAAATTCTAGAGAATGGATTTATGTTAAGGATCATTGTGAGGCATTGTATAAAGTTTTTAAGTCTGGAAAAATTGGCGAAAATTACAACATCGGTTCAAACAAAAATTATAATAATTTAGAAATATGTAAAACTTTAATAAAAGTTGCCAAAAAAAATATTATTATAGGTAAAAATGTAAGGGTAAAATTTGTCAAAGATAGACCTGGTCACGATAAAAGGTATGCCTTAAATAGCTCTAAAATAATTAATCAACTAAAATGGAAACCAAAAACTAGTTTTATTAATGGAATTAACAAAACATTTAAATGGTATCTTAATAATAAAAAATATTATAAGTCGATTAATAAAAAAGATATTATCAAAAGATTAGGAAAAAATTAATGATAAAAAAAGGAATTATTTTAGCCGGAGGCAAAGGCACAAGAATGAGTCCATTAACTAAGGCTGTAAATAAACAATTACTTCCTATATATGACAAACCTTTAATATTTTATCCTTTGTCTATTCTAATGTTAGCAAATATCAGAGATATTTTAATAGTTGTTAATAAGGGTCAACTAGATCAGTATAAAAAAATACTTCCAGATGGTAAAAGACTAGGTATTAAAATTTCTTATATTGAACAAGATAAACCAAGAGGGTTGCCTGATGCTTTTATTTTAGGTGAAAAATTTATTGGAAAAAATAATGTTTCTTTAATTTTGGGTGATAATTTCTTTTATGGACAATATTTATCGGAAAGATTGAAAGATTCAGTTAAACTTAGCAAAGGAGCAAAAGTTTTTTTACATAGAGTTTCACATCCAGAGAGATACGGTGTTGCGAAGGTAAAAAATAATAAAATTACAATCATAAAAGAAAAACCAAAAAAATATATTTCAGATCTTGCGATAACTGGTCTATATTTTTTTGATAATAGAGTAGTGAAACTTGCAAAAAAACTTAAACCTTCAAAAAGAGGAGAGCTTGAAATAGTTGATCTTCTGAATAAGTATAAAAGAGTAAATAAACTTTCTGCTGATTATATAGGTAGAGGTGGGTCATGGCTTGATACAGGTTCAATAAGCGATTTTTATAAAACAAGTGATTTTGTTTCTGTTATAGAAAATAGACAAGGTTTTAAAATTGCATGTATTGAAGAAATTGCTCTTAATAATAAATGGATAAAAAGAAAAGATATAATTAAGTCGATTAAATTCTATGGAAAATGTGAGTATTCTAATTATCTTAAAAAATTAATCAAACATAGATGAAAAAAATAAAAACAAAAATTAAAGGCTTATATATTTATGAAAGTAAAATATTTCATGACAATCGTGGCAATGTAAGGGAGGCCTTCAAAAAAAATTCTATAAAAAAAAATTTATTTTTTTCAGTAGTTTCAAAATCTAAAAAAAATGTGATAAGAGGCCTACATTTACAAATAAAAAAAACCTCAAGATAAATTCATTGGAGTCTTAAAAGGTAAAATTTTAGACGTAGTTGTTGATTTGAGAAAAAATTCAAAAACTTTTGGTCATCATTTTAAAATTATTTTGAGTGAAAAAAAAGCAAGATACCTGTTTGTACCGAAAGGCTTTGCTCATGGATTTTTAGGTTTAGAAAAAGAAAATATAGTTTTATACAGCTGCTCGAACTATCGATATAGTAATTACGAAAGATCCATAAGGTGGAACGACAAAGATTTAGATATAAATTGGGGAATAAAAAAACCTATAATATCTAAAAGAGACTCTAAGGCATCTACGTTAAAAGAATATATTAAAAATAAATAATTAATATGATTTTTTTGGATCTAGGATATCAACCTTTTGCAAATGAATACTTAAAAAAAAAGAAAAAAAAAGAAAAAAAATATAGGCTTCTTATTGACTTTAATAAAAAAAATAAAATTGTATCAATTAAAAAAAAATTTTTAAGCGAAGAAATATTTAAAAATAATTATCCCTACAGATCTTCTATCTCAAAAACAATGAAGAAAAGTTTTAAAGATTTATCAAAAATAATTAAAAAAAAATTTAAAAGTGAAAAAATTTTAGAAATTGGTTGTAATGATGGTGTTTTTTTAGAAAATTTTGATAAAAAAAAAACAGTTGGCATTGAACCTTGTAAAAACATTGCAAGATTATCAAAAAAGAAAAATTTAAATGTATTATCTGAATATTGGACAAAAAAACTTTCAAATAAGATAAAAAAAAAATACGGAAAATTTGATATAATTTTTTCAGCTAACACAATTACTCATATAAAAAATTATGATGAAGTGTTTAATTCAGTTAATAATGTTTTAAGTGATAATGGAGTTTTTATAATTCAAGATCCATCATTACTAAAATTAATTAAAAAAAATGCATATGATCAATTTTATAATGAACATATTTATGTATTTTCATACTTATCTCTTGCGAGAATAATAAAAAAACATAATTTAGAAATTTTTAATTTAGAAAATATAAAGGATCATGGAGGATCAATAAGATACTATATTAAAAAAAAACAAGCTAACTATAAAATAAATAAATCCATAAGAATCCAGAATAAAATCGAAATTAAAAATGGTCTTCACAAATTCTCTACTTATAAAAAATTTAGAAATAGAGTAATATTATCAAGAAAAAAATTAATAGGCTTATTTAATAAAATTAATAAAAAGAACAAAAGAATCATTGGTTACGGAGCAACGGCCAAAGCAGTAACAGTCTTGAATTATTGTCAAATTAACCACAAAAATATTAAATATTTTGTTGATACAACTCCTGAAAAACAAGGAAAGTTTATGCCCGGTGTCAAAATTCCAGTTAAAAAATATTCTAAATTATTAAAGAAGAAAGTTGACTATGTATTTCTTGGTGCGTGGAATTTTAAGAATGAAATATTTAAAAAAGAAAAAAAATTTCTTTTAAATAATGGTAAATTTATAACTCATGTTCCATTTCCAAAAATTATCTCATAAATAAATGAATATTAATTTTTTATTAAAAAAGAAAACATCAATAATAATTATTTTACTGTGGCCATATATTTTTTTATTTCCTATTACATTTGGTTTTATATCAATTGGAAATGATTTTGATTTAATTTACTTCTCTTATAAAAGATATATTGCAGAAATGTTAGTTGAGGGAATTGTTCCTCTTTGGTCCCCAGCTGAAGGTACTGGTTTTTCTTTAATCTTTAATCCTTTTGCTCAATATTTTTATATTCCTGGATGGATTAATTACATAATTCATTTTTTTAGTAAAAATCTAACCCTGCACAATTACGTATTATATACAATCTCTGCTATTTCAATTTTTTCTCTAGGAACTTTTTATTGGTTGAGAACTTTAAAAATAGATCACTTTGTAGCTTTATTATCTGCTTTACTTGTAGCTTGTAGCTTGAAAGTTACAGAACTTATGCGATTTCCAAACGCTGCTCATGCAGCTGCTTGGATGCCGTGGATATTATATGGAATTAATTTAATGATTTTATATAATAAAAAATTATCTATTTTAATTATATTTTTATCAAATTTATTTATTTTAACTGCTGGATATCCTTATTTTATAGTTTATTCATTATTTCTTTTTGTTCCGTATATTATTTTTATTCCATTGATTCTTAATGAAAGTAGAAAAAATAATTTAAAAAATAATTTATTTTTTTATTTTTATATTTCCATACCTTTTGCTTTATCATATTTGGTTGCATTACCTTGGTTATTGAGAGTTAAAGAATTTTTGAACAGTTTAGTCGATAGAACTGAAAATAATTGGGAATTTTCCACTGAACATATTTTTTATTGGAAAGATACTATTGGATCTTGGATTTTTCCGCCTGCTTCTAGCACTGAAGGCTGGTATTACTCCGGAATTTTGGTCTCAATATTAATTTTTTTTGTTTTAATTATTTTGTTACTTAATACTAAAAAGTTAAATCATTCTGATAGAAAATTAATTATATATTCAACTATATTTTTATTATTTATTACTTATTTTAGTTGGGGAAAGTATTCTATTTTATTTGAATGGTCATGGAATAATATACCACTTATAGGTTCTTTAAGAACATGGCCTAGAATTAATATTGTTTTAGTGCCATTTATAATATTATTATCTGCAATCAGCTTTAAATATCTATTATCTTTTATTGATGAAAATAATCAAAAATTTTTAAATAAATTAATAATAATATTTATAGGAATATTTACATTTTTATTTTGTTTACAATTAATTTTTTATATTTTTGGTTTTCAAAATGAAGAATATTGGAATTTTTGGCAAAAAAAAAGATTTGATGCAGCTATAACTGCGCTTCCAACTTTTTTTGGAAATATATTAAAGTTATTTAATGGTGAGATATATTTATTTTTTAATTTATTATGTTTAATATTTTTCATAACAATAATTAATATTAGATTAAAAAAACAATTTATTTTCATAATAGTAACATTGATCGTTTCTTCGGAATTATTCATTCTGTCAAATTTGCAATGGGGTTTGGATAAATGGAAGACAAATTTAACTAAAACTGAAAATTCACTAGAGCTATTAAAAGAAGGATTTTTATCACCTAGAATAATTGATACCGTAAAAGGAAATGAATATTTTAGAGATAATAGAACTTTTAATGTCAATTATCCCGACAATTATGGATATGATTCTCATGCAAAAAATTTCACTAAGTATTTTCAAAGGTACGGTGGTAAAAGTAAAAAAAATATCTTAAATAAAAACTTGGATGATATAAAGTTATTTTATGGAGCGTCAGAAGAAGGGAAAAGAATTTTTTTTTCTCAAAGTATAAAACATGAAAATATCTCTTCTTTTATTTTTGATAGTAATAATTTTGAGTTTGTGAGTGATTTTCAAACTGAAATTTTAATGGATAAATTTGATGGTAATAAACTTGAATTAAATGTTACTTCAAATCAAGAAGGTTGGTTGAGCTATATTGATAATTGGGATAAAGGATGGATCGTTTTTATAAATGGTGAAAAAAGTGAGATATATAAATTATTTAACTCTTATAAATCTATAAATATTAAAAAAGGATTTTCAAAAGTAAAATTTGAGTATAAACCTTGGTAAATTTCAAAAATGAGTAAAAATATTCCAGACAAAAAAATTTATGCAATGGTCATTTCTTATAATAGTTCTCCTGTACTGCAGGAGTTGTATCAAAGAATAGACAAGGAAAATTTTGATAAAGTTTATTTTTTTGATGATAACTCGCCTGATGATTCTGCTGAAAAAGCAAAAAAGTTTGATTGGATTGTAATAAAAAATGAAAAAAATTTAGGTCACGGTGGTAATCTAAAGAAAGCTTTAAAAACTGTATTTGAAGATGGCGCAGACTATGGTGTAGAAATACATGCTGACAATCAATACTCGCCCAATGAAGTAATTAAAGCCAAAGATATGATTGATGATAATTTTGATTTAATTATTGGTTCAAGATTTAAAAATAAAAATCCCCACAAGCAAGATGGTATGCCATTTATGAGATATTTTACAAATAAAACAATGAGTTTAATTACAAGTGGTTTGTTTGGTATTAATTTGACTGAATTTCACACTGGGTGCAAAATATTTAGTAAAGACTTTTTTTACTCAATACCAATAAAAAATACATCAGATAATTATCTATTTTCATTTGAAATAATTTTGCAAGCTGCATATTTTAAAAAAAAATATGGAGAAATAAGCATATCATCAAGTTACGAGGGCTATCATACATCGTGTAATTATCTAAATGGTTTTATTTACCTATTAGGAAATATTAAATTAATGTTTCTTTATTTTTTTTCTAAAATAAAAATATTTAAATCAAAAACTTTTAATCGATGAAAAAAATAATTGTTACGGGTGGATCAGGTAGATTTGGTAAAATATTAAAAAAATATAAATCTAAATATAACGTATTTTTTCCAACAAAATCTAAATTGAATATAAAAAAATATAAATCAATTGATAAATATATCAAAAAAATTAAACCAGATTATTTTATCCATTGTGCTGCAATTTCAAGACCAATGAAAATTCATGAGAAAAATATAATCCAAAGCATAAGCACAAATATAATTGGAACATCTAATGTTGTTATGGCGTGCAAAAGATATAATACAAAATTAGTATATTTTTCAACAAATTATGTTTATCCCAAACTTAAAGGAGCATACCGTGAAACTGATCCTGTTTTTCCTTTTAACAATTATGGTTGGTCAAAGTTGGGGGGTGAGGCTGCAGTTCAAATGTATAATAACTCTTTAATTTTAAGAATTTGTATGACTGAAAAACCCTTTGTTCATAACAAGGCATTCTACAATGTAAAATCAAATTTTATGTTTCATGAAGATGTGGTCAAAATCTTGTTCAAGGTTTTAAATTTGAAAGGCATTTTAAATGTTGGTGGCCCTTCACGAAGTGTATTTGATTTTGCAAAAAAGTTTAACCCTAAAGTTAAAAAAATTAAATGTAATTTTAAACATATTCCCTTAAGTTCAGTAATGAACATTTCAAAATTAAAAAAAAAAGTATAGAAATTTTAGCTGGAAGTGGGATCTAACTAATTAGACCAGCATCAAGATAAGTATTAATATAATTAAAGCAATTATAGGAACAAAGAAATGCTGCATATTGTTATTATACTTTAAATTCTAACTCAATATTAATTCAAAATGGTAGCGGGAAGTGGGATCGAACCACTGACCTCGGGCTTATGAGTCCCGCGCTCTAACCAACTGAGCTACCCCGCCATTAAATTAATATTGACTTATAATTGATTTATTTTTTGATTCAATAAAGATAATGTAGTTAATTAAATGAATCATAATATATCTAATCTCAACAATAAAATAACTAAATGTAAATTATGTCCTCGTTTAATTAATTTTAGAGATCAAATCGTTAAAAATAAAAGGAAGCAATTTATTAATGAAAAATATTGGGGTAAACCAATTACAGGTTTTGGCGATATTAATGCAAACATATTATTTGTTGGTTTAGCGCCTGCGGCACATGGTGGAACTCGAACAGGCAGAGTTTTTACTGGAGATAAATCGTCTGATTTTTTATATAAATGTCTTCATAAAGCAAAAATTTCTAATCAAAGTAATTCTGATCACATCAATGATGGATTAAAATTAAAAAATGCATACATAACAACTGCTTTAAAATGTGTTCCACCTGAGGATAAGCCATTAAAAAATGAATTAGATAATTGCTCAAAATTTTTTAATAAAGAGTTAGAATATCTAAGAAATCTTAATGTAGTTGTGGCGCTAGGCAAGGTGGCTTTTGATGCCTGTAAATATTTTTATCAAAAAAAAATTAATCTAGATAAAAATGTAAAATTTGGACATGGAGAAATATTTAAATTAGAAAATGGTATTTCATTAGTTGGATGCTATCACCCAAGTCCAAGAAATGTTAATACTGGCAGAATAAATGAAAAAAAAATGGTTTCTCTTTTTAATAAAATAAAAAAATTAAATTAATTTTCTAGTTTATTTTTTAATTCGTCTGGTACCTTGGAAGGTTTTCCGTTTTTAGCAATTGATACAAGATGAATTTCAGCTGTAGAAATTAATTCATTATTTCTTAAAATATTTTGTTTCATGATAAAGGAAGTTTTAGTAAATGAGACTACTTCTGAAACTATATCAAGTTTATCCTCAAATTTTGCAGGTTTCTTGTATTCAATTTTACAAGATTTTACTATTAATAAGACGCCGTAGCTTTCAAGCAAACCAGAGTTTGTGTAGCCTAAGGAATATATGGCCTCCGATCTTGCTCTTTCTAAGAAATTTAAGTAGTTTGCATAATAAACTACTCCACCTGCGTCAGTATCTTCGTAATAAACTTTAACACTAAATTTAAATTTTTTTGCCATAAATAATAATTTTAATTATATTGAAATTATTTTTTATATGAAAGTTTTTATTATTTGGTTATTAGGCGTGATTCTTTGGAACTTTGGCTACCCTGCCGCATCTCCTTTGGAAGATGTTTTGGCGGCTATAGCATTATCTTTTGTAAGCATGTACCTTAAAAAATATATCAAAAATTAACTATTCAGCTGAAAAATAGATGTTTTGATAATAAGAGATTGATTTTAATTTTGAATTATCAGTATCAGCCATTATTGCAACACCATTAATTTCATCTAAATCTAGATCGTGAAATTTTTTAAAATGTTCTTTGATATTAACTTTCACTGTTACCCATTCATTTAAATGATCATTAGTTGTAGATAAAACATAATCTATTGATTTTTTTGTATATGGGCTTGAATGAAAGACATTTATATCTTCATTGCTTGAAAAAACATAGTTCATTGCTCTATTCGATAATGGTGTAGCTCCTGTTTTTTTTACCACGAAAACTCTTGCAGCATAATCATGGCCTTTTTTACTTCTTTCATTAATGCCTTTAAGGTCTTTTTCAACTTTCCAAGTTATATTAAGAAAAGGTGTTTTATTAAGATCTATTTTAATCTCCTTTCCTAAGCCTGAAGCGGCATTATTTGCTACAGCCTTTAAGAAGTTTCCATTTTCGTTATTTCCTAGTGAATAATCGGTTTCACTATCGGCTCCCCTTACTTTTCTTACTTTTAAGGTTTCTAATTCTTCTTCAGTGAAATTGAAAACTTCAACCTCTTCAGCAAAACCCAAGCTGGTCATTATAAAAAAGGATATAAAAAATTTTAATAATTGTTTCATAAATAAATTTTAAAAAAAGCTCTTAATACATTATTTTGACAAAATTTAAACATTCAAAAATCAACTTTCGTCAGTATATATTAATTATGAAGACAATTTCGATTTTTATCCTTTTAATTTATTGGTCAATAATGATTTTGGCACCTGTAATGTCTAAAGATCTTAAATTTAGCAGGGCTAAATTAAATGAAGGGAGATTAGCCCCTATTTCTAAGGCAGCAAAATAATCTTTGGAGCTACGCAAGTCCCATCATGGATTTGCTTGAAAGCGTTACCGCCATTCTTTAAATCTCTAAACTCTATCCAATCAAGAGGTCCTATATCTTTATTGGCTAAAATTTTAATAGTATGCTCAAAATCTTTATTTGTATAACAATAAGTGCCTATAACTGTCACTTCTTGTAATGTCATTTTTCTAAAATTAAAAGGTCCCGCTGGCTGAGTTAAGCCAATATGTATTATTGATCCACCTGGTTTTATAACGTCAATAGCTTGTTGTCTTGAAATTTCCAAACCAACGGTGTCAAATACAATATCAAAAGTGTTACTTTTAATATCTTTGTTATCAGGGGTAACAAATTTAGCTTCTAAATATTTAGAACATTCGTTTAACCTTAGTTTATTAGGATCAGATAAAACAATATTCTTATTTCCTTTAATATTAGACAATATTAAACCACATAATAAACCAATAGCTCCACCTCCTTGGATTAGTGTTCTACATTCTGAGAGAGGTTTATTTAAAGATTGTTCACCAATTAAAACCGCATGCAATGAAACCGCTGTTGGTTCAGCAACGGGTGCTTGATTTTTATCTAAGCCATTTGGAATTTCGTAAATATTTTGATCTGGTGTTGAGACAAATTCGGCGAACACACCCTGTCTTTCGATAGGTCTATTCATGCCTAAAAGAACTCTCGTTGGACATAAATGTTCGCTGCCTTTTATACAATATTCACATTTTCCACATGTAATTAATGGATTTAAAACAACATCTTTACCTTTGAATTTACCATTTTGGACTTGTCCGCTAACTTCATGTCCTAGGATTAGTGGAGGAATACGCCTTTCATCCTTACCATGATAAGCGTGCATGTCTGATCCACAAATTCCAGACGCATGAACTTTTAAAATACTTTCACCTTCTAACTCTGATGGGTTTTTTTCATCTCTATAAACCAGTTCTTCTGTTCCGGTGTAAACTAAAGCTTTCATTTTATTTACTAGCCATTAAATAATAAGTTATATAAGAAACAAAAGCACCAATTAACCAAGAAAAACTCTGCAAAAATGTTAATTCAACATTCCATATAGTGGAGGCAGCAAATATAAAACCAATAAACATTGAATATACACCTTTTATATGCCAGCCACTACTGAAGTAATAAGCTGCACTTTTAGAATCTGAAAATATATCTTTCGAAATATACTCTTTATTTTTTATCAAATAATAGTCAGCAATAATTACTCCTGCTATTGGTCCAAAAAAAGAACCGATTGTATCAATTATTGATAAAACACCAAATTGACTTAATTTTGGAAGCCATAAAGCCCCAAATACTAATCCAAAAATGACAATTAACAATCCAGAACTATTTTTATCAAAACTCTTTGGAAAGAAATTTAATAATGTATTTTGAGCAGGAATATAATTTGCAATCAGATTGGTAGATCCTGAAGCAACTAATATAAATAAGATAGCAATTACTGT
>CACLIZ010000009.1 GCA_902607115.1 uncultured Pelagibacteraceae bacterium
TTTTAATGCATTTAGATCTTCTAACTGTCAAGCCAACACACCAGTTAGAACTTTAAAAAAAATAAAAATAATAAAAAAAAATGAAAAAATTTTGTTTGTTTTAAATTCACAGTCGTTTCTTAAAAATCAAGTAAGATCAATTATTGGATGTTTAAAATATATAGGTGAAAATAAATGGGATATTAAAGATTTAGAAAAAGTCTTAAAATCAAAAAATAGAAAATATTGCGCACCACCTGCACCAGCCTGTGGACTATATCTTGAAAAAATTATCTACTAATTGTCAGATTTTTTTTGAATTTTTTATTAATTCTCCAGCGGCTTTCTGTTCTAACGATGTAACCGCAGCAATTAATAGATTTGCATTTACAAGGAAACTGTTTGTAATCAGAATCGTAACCAAAACCATAATCACAAGTTATTTCTTCTCCTTTTTTAATTTCTTTATTTGAAACGATCCAAATTTTTAAACCTGTTCCTTCATATTCAGAGTTATTTGAACAAGAATGATTAATCAAACGTGCAGTATTCCATGAGACATCTCCATCTAAATCATATCTTTTATTTAAATTAAATAAATAAATAGGCTTTGAATTATCAAACTTATCAGAATTTTCTGTTTGTTTTTTTGTAATAATATTTCCCACATACTCTATAATTGTGGTTCCTTCTTTAATATCCTTGGTAGCGTAAAGACCTCGTCCATTTTTATCAATATTTGATTTTTTTATTTTATATAAAGCCATCGTAACTGTTTATGATAATTTTTGAAAATCTCAATTAAATTCTAAAAGCGCGTTAACATGCTCATCAGCACTTTCTGCTAAAGCATTTAAATCGTAACCGCCTTCTAGAATAGATACGATTTTTCCATTACAAAATTCTTTTGTTGTTTCTAAAGCCCTTCTAGTTATTTCGTAATAATCCTTTGATTCCAAATTTAATTGACATAAAGGATCATCTTTGTGTGCATCAAATCCTGCCGACATTAAAATAAATTCAGGTCTAAATTCTTTTAATCTTTTAAGCATATGTTCATATGCATCAAAATATTCTCTAGTGTTAGTTCCGGCGGGTAATGGGATATTCAAAGCATTATTATGATCACCTTTTTGATCCTCTGTTCCACCACCCGGATAATATGGATATTGGTGTAAGCTTGAGAAAAAAACATTCTCATTTGATTTAAGAATATCATATGTGCCATTTCCCCAATGACAATCCCAATCTATAACCGCAACTCTTTTATATTTATATTTTGAAATTAAATAATTTGCAGCAACTCCGATATTATTTATTACACAAAAGCCCATCGCCTTACTTTTTTCCGCATGGTGTCCTGGGGGACGAGTTACACAATGAGCTGCACCAAATTCTTTATTTTCAACTCCATCAATTGCAGCAATTATTGAACCAACTGCATCAAATGTTGCATCTTTACTACCAGGTGAAACAACTGTATCACCATCTAAAAATAACAAACCTTTTTCAGGAAAAGCATTTTCAACTGTATCTACATAACTTGAAGAGTGTGCTTGTTTAATAATGTCTCTGTCAAAACTAACTGGATTTTTCCAAATTAACTTTTTATTTTTTTTTAATGTTTCAAGTATTGATTTGACCCTTGAGATACTCTCAGGATGTCCAGAACCAGTATTATGATTTAAAGAAGATTTAGATGTAATTATTGCTGTTTTCATTAAAAATAATTTTCTAAAATATTATAATATATTTTAGTTAATTTTTTTAGATCAGAAATAGAAGTTCTTTCATTAACCATGTGGATAGTATTATTTCTTAATCCCAGCTCTAATCTCGGGATTGAGCCTAAAAATCTACTATCACTTGTACCGCCTCTACAATTTAACTTTGCTGAATTGCCTGTAACCTTTTTAACAATTTTTTTAACCATATAAATCTCTTTATTAGGTTTTGTGTAGAAGGCTTCTCCACTTACTCTATATTCTATTTTAGTTTTACATTTTTCTTTTTTAACAACTGTATTGATTATTTTACTTAACTTTTTCTTTAGAGAAGATGATTTATGTTTAGAATTAAATCTAACATTAAATTTTGCACTAGCAGATTGAGGCACCACATTTTCAGATAAATTATCTACATTCATTTTTGTAAACTCCAAATTAGATGGAGGCATAAATTTAGTACCATTATCTAAAGATAAACTTTTTAATTTTGATATTACTTTAGCTAAAGCTGTGCATGGGTTGATATAAGATCCTGCAAATGCCGAGTGACCACTTTTACCAAATACAGTTATAATTCCATTCATTGAACCGCGTCTTCCAATTCTGATTTCATCTCCCACTGATTTATTTGAAGATGGCTCACCTACAACAGAAAAATCTATTTTATCACCTTTTTTTCTAAGGTATTTCATAACAGCTGGACATCCATAACCTGTTGTTTCTTCATCTGCTGAAATAATAATTGAAATTGATCCTTTAAACTTATTATTTTTGATAAAATTACTAACTGCACTTATCCAACAAGCTACACCACCTTTCATGTCTTGAGACCCTCTACCGTTTAAATATCCTTTTCTTACAACACCTTTAAATGGTGGAATTTTCCAATTATTAAGGTTTGCAACTACATCAGTATGCCCTAAAAAATTTATATGTGGTTTTGATTTTCCAAACCTTGCATATAAATTTAATGCTGGTTTTGTCCCAGTTCCTTTTGATTTAATTATTGTACATTTAAATCCAATACCAGCAAGTTTCTTCGATAAGAATTTCATAATACCCTTATCTTCAGTTTTAACTGTTGGAAGTCTTATTAGCTCTTGAGCTAATTTTATTTCATTATAAGTTTTCATTAATTTATTCTCTTAAAAGATCGTTAATAGAAGTTTTTGATCTAGTTTTTTCATCAACTTGCTTAATTATTATTGCACAACTTAGTGATGGTCCAGATGGGTTTTTCTTATCTGGCAAAGTACCTGGTACTACAACTGAATATGGTGGAATTTTTCCATAAATAATTTCACCTGTTGATCTGTTTACAATTTTTGTTGATTGACCGATATACATTCCCATACTTAAAACAGAACCTTCTCCTACTATAACTCCCTCAACTACTTCAGACATGGCACCTAAAAAAACGTTATCTTCAATTACTGTTGGAAGTGCTTGAGCTGGTTCTAACACTCCACCCACACCACTCCCAGCAGATATATGACAATTTTTTCCTATCTGACAACAACTGCCTGCCCGACTAAAAGTATCCATCATTGTTCCTTGGTCAATGTATGCTCCAATGTTAACAAAACATGGCATCAAAACTACATTCTTTCCTATGAATGATCCTTTTCTTACAGGAGAGTTTGGAACCATCCTAAACCCAGCCTGTTCAAATTCTTTATCTCCCCAGCCAGCTGTTTTGCCTTTTAAAATATTACTTTTATCTCTCCAGCTGGAATATGGTCCCGCAAGAGTTTCCATTCCATGAATTCTAAAACTAAGCATAATTGCTTTTTTTAAGTGTTGATGAGTTAACCATTCACCATCAATTTTTTCAGCAACGCGAGATTTGCCACTATCTAAGTCACTAATAACTTGGTTAATTGCATCCTTTAATGCTTGATCCGAATTTTGGCTTACTTGATCTTTATTTTCCCAAGCATCATTGATTATTTTTTCTATGTCGCTCATAATTTTATTGTTCTTTTAATAACCTTATTTTTTTTAAAAATAAAGCAAGATTATCAATTCTATAATCTACTACATCTTTATATTTATCAATATTATTAATTGGCTCATCATTACTAAACCAAACTTTGATCATATTTTCTGCTGTTCTGGAAGTAAGATTTTTACAAATATCTTCTATATAAACAGTTTCCTCATTTGTTGGAATTTGAAACTTGTCACACATTATTCTTAAAGATTCAGGGTTGGGTTTTGGTTTAAAGTTAAAATCTACAATATCCATAATTTTTCCCTCAAATAAATCATCTATACCTATTCTTTTCATGCAGTTTATTGCATGCTCTTTACTGCCATTAGTTGCACAAAATGCCTTTACATCGAGGTTTAATAATTCCTCCCTAAGTTCAATATCTTTATCAAGACAATCATAATTTATTGAATGAACAAATTTTAAAAATTCATAGGCGTCAATTTTATCTGGATGATTTATCATCAGTCCATTTAACGAAGTATCGTATTTGTAAAAATAATCTGCTTGGATTTCTTTCGCCTTAACTTTATCTATACCAAGTTTAAGTGATATAAATTCTGTCATTTTGTTGGACACTTGAGAAAATAAAATTTTTAAGTATTTTGGATGATACACGCAGCCATCCATATCTAAAATTAAATATTTTACTTTTTTCAGATCTTTCATTTTCTGATTAAAGTTCCTGCGCCTTTGTCAGAAAATATTTCAAATAAAATTGAATGAGGTTTTCTTCCGTCAACTATTACTACACCAGTAACACCATTATTTACAGCATCAAGACATGTATTGATTTTAGGTATCATGCCTTCTGTTATAATCTCATCATCAATCATTCGTAAGATTTCAGTTGATGTAATTTCTTCTATTAGTTTTTTTTCTTTATTTAAAACACCTTCTATATTTGTCATTAAAATCAATCTTCTTGCTTTCAAAGATTTTGCTATAGCACCTGCGGCAGTATCTCCGTTTATATTATATGTTTGATTATCTTTTAAGCCTAAAGGGGAAATTATAGGAACCATATTTTTTTCTAATACATTTTTAATTATCTCGTTATTAATTTTATTTGGTTTTCCAACAAAACCAAGTTCTTCGGATTCAGAAACAACTTCAATAACATTATTTTTTTTGGTATTTATTGAAATTGCATCTGTACCTTTTTTTTTCAGTGAATCAACAATATCGTTATTAAAATCAATTAGCACACCCTCAACTATTTTAATAATTTTTTCATCTGTTACTCTTAGACCTCTAATAAATTTAGATTGAATATTTGACTTATCTAATTCTCTCTTTATTCTTGGTCCTCCCCCATGAATAACGGCAATTGAGAGGCCTAACTTATTTAATATACTTATATCTTCAATAAAATTATTAAATATATTTCGATCTATAAAAACGTTTCCTCCATATTTAATAACTATTAAATCATTTTTATATTTATCAATGTATTTTTTTACTTCATCGATGGATGGGCCATCTATGGGTAGCAAATCTTCAATTTTCATTCTTTATACTTGAGTTTTAACTGTTGTCTTTCTCATGATAACAACTTGCTGCATCATTGTGAAAATATTATTAAATGTCCAATAGATTACTAACCCACTCGGGAATGGAGCCAAGATTACAGTTAAGAATAAAGGGAAAAACATAAATATTTTTGCCTGAATTGGATCTGGAGGAGCAGGATTTAGTTTTTGCTGTGCCCACATTGAAAGGCCCATTAAGCATGGAAAAGCACCGATAATTAAAAAAGATGGTGGGTCCCATGGAATTAAACCAAAGATGTTAAATATACTTGTTGGGTCTCTTTCGCTTAAGTCTTTAATCCATCCAAAGAATGGCTGATGTCTCATTTCGATTGTAACAAATAACATTTTGTAAATTGCAAAGAAAAAAGGTATTTGAAGCAATATAGGAAAACATCCGCTTAAAGGATTTACTTTTTCTCTACGATATAAAGCCATCATTTCTTGTTGAAGTTTAACCTTATCTTCTTTGTGAAGCTCCTTAAGTCTTGCCATTTCTGGCTGAAGAAGTTTCATTCTAGCCATTGATCTGAATGACAAATTTGCAAGTGGAAAAAAAGCAAGTCTTATACAAATAGTTATTAAAATAATAGCAATTCCAAAATTACCCGTAAGCTTAAAAAAATAATCAATTGCAAAAAACAACGGTTTAACAATCCAATAAAACCAACCCCAATCTATAACTAGGTCAAATTTACTAATATTCTGACTTTCTGCATATCCATCAATTATATCAACTTCTTTTGCAGCGACTATAACTCTAAAATTGTTAGATTTAGTTTCATTGGCGCCAACGACAGTTGGCTTGCTTTCTATGAAACTTGCTTTAAATTTATTTTTGTAATCAAAATCAGCTCTAAATGACTTATTTTTTTCTGGTATAATGCTTGCTACCCAATATTTATCAACAATTGAAACATATCCTTCATCAGCATTTTTTGAATATGATTTATCTTCGATATCATCATAATCTTCTTCAACTAATTCACCATCAAACACACCAAGCAGACCTTCGTGAAGAATATAGAAATTAGTTACTTCTGGTGCAGTATTTCTAATTACTTGTCCATAAGGATAAAAATTATAAGTTTTTTCTGAGTTATTGATTATTTTCTGCTCTATATTGAATAAAAATTTATCGTCTAATTTAATTATTTTTTCAAAAGTGATATTATTGTTATTAGTCCATGTAAGTTTAATAGGACTGTTAGGTGTAAGCTTATTATTTCCTTCAATATTCCATATTGTTTTACTGTTAGGAGCTTCTATTTCGTTGTTATTAATAGCCCATCCAGAATCTATATAATAACCAGTTTTCATTACTTTAGGGTTTAATAAAGTAACTTTTTCTTCACCACTAACAGATGTTTGATATTTTTTGAATGTAAGATCATCAATAACTCCACCATTTAAAGATATAGAGCCAATAATATTTTCGTTTTCAAACATAATTCTTGAGCTTTCATCAATTGCCTTGTCTCTTGTAATTACTTTTATTTCTTCTTTTTCAATTAGTTTTGGCGCATCTTCGTTATTATTAACAAGTTCATTTCTTTCTTTTTCCAATTGAGTTTTCTTTACTTGATCTGCATCTGGTGCAAAAAATAAACCCCAAAGCACTATTACGGCAGCACTTAATGAAATAGCGGCGAGTGTTCCTTTTAAATCCATTAATTTTTATCTTTCCTTATAGGATCATATCCTTCTCCACCTCCTAAAAACTTTACAGGGTGGCACGATAAAATTCTTCTAAAACCTTTTAATGTACCTTTAATAAATCCGTACTCATTAAGGCAATCAATAAAATAATCTGAACAAGTGGGTAGATATCTACAGTTTGGTCCAAGGATAGGCGATAAAATAAATTTATAAATTTTAATAATATATATAAAAATTATTTTAATCATCTTACTTTTGTCAAATCTTTAAAAATTGAATCTTTTATCATCTTATATTCTGCATCATAAATATTTTTTTTAGCAATAAATAAATAAGAATAATTTAAGTTCATATTTATAGTTTTGGTAGCATCGTTCATTATATTTCTTAGTCTTCTTTTAATTTTATTTCTTTTAACAGCATTTCCAATTTTTCTTTTTGTAACAAAACTAACATTTAATAATTTTCTACTTTTTGAGGAAAGTTTTTTAAAAAAAATTGTTGAATAAGGGTTTGAAATTTTTCTACCATTTAATAAATTTTTGAAATCCTCAGTTTTTGAAAGGCTTGAGATTTTGCTTTTCATCAAACTGACAGTTTTTTTCTACCTTTTTTTCTTCTGTTTTTTAGAACTTTTTGTCTTTTTTTTGTCGACATTCTAGATCTAAATCCGTGTTTTCTTTTTCTTTTTACTCGACTTGGGTTCCAGGTTCTTTTCATAGGTTATTAAATTATTGTTAAAATTTCGTTCTTATAGAAAATAAAACTATATAAGTACAGGGATTTTTAATAAATTATCAATATGAACAACACAAAAAATATCAAAATACTTCTAGGAATTTCATACATATTGATAATTTCTATTTTTTTGTGGTTTTTTTTTCAAAATTTCTCAATTCAAGATTTTACAAGCTATGAACTAATTAAAGCTAACAGAGACTCTCTAGAAGAAATTAAAAGTAACAATATAATTTTATCAAGTATAATATTTTTTTTAGGAACAATTATTTGGGTTCTTCTCTTGGGATTTGGCTCACCTATATTTTTAGTTGGAGGTTTTATTTTCGGCAAATGGCTTGGCACTTTTCTTGTTGTTTTTGGTTTATCAACTGGTGCAACACTTCTCTATATGTTTTCAAACTTCTTTTTAAAAGATATTGTTAAAGAAAAATTTTCAAGCCGTTTTCATATCCTAACAGAGAAGTTTAAAAAAAATGAGTTTTTATTTTTTTTAATTTATAGATTCGTTGGAGGAATTCCTTTTTTTATTTCAAATATTTTACCTACATTATTTAATATTAAATTAAAAAATTTCTTTTTTGGATCTATTATTGGAATGATGCCACAACTTTTTGTTGGTGTTTCTTTAGGCTCAGGTCTTAGTAAAATCTTATTGGAAAATAAAGAGCCTCCCACTTTTTTTGAACTAATTTTAACACCTGATATTTATTTGCCAGTAAGTGGAATAATTTTTCTGGTATTAATTGCTATATATTTAAGAAATTATTTTTTTAAATAATTGGTGCCCCGACCCAGAATTGAACTGGAAACTGATCCTTACCATGGATCTGTTATACCATTTAACTATCGAGGCTTTTTATCAACAATATTGCATAAAACTAAATTTGACAAACAATTGACTTAATTTATAAGTAATTTAGGCATAGGTAAATATCATGAAAATTTACACAAAAATCATTTTAGATAAAAATAATAATGTAATTGAAGAAGAATATTTTAATTATAAAGGACCAATTTCTCATGCTGGTATACATTATGATTTTAAGAGCACCCGGGGAGCAAAGGCAATGGAAAAGCAAGCAAAAAGGGAAAAGAAACTTGCAGAGAGACGTGCAAAAAAACAAGCCAAGGCTCAAGAAAAAGGTTTAGTAGAAGAAGTAAAAAAAGATCAAACAATCCCATTAGATACTATAATAACTCTAGACCATTTAACAAATCCAGAAAAAAAATAGTTAATAAATGAAAAAAAAAAGAAAGCCCTCAAAGCTTGATCTTGAAAATGCACTCAGAAAAAATTTGAAAAAAAGAAAAATTTTACAAAAAAAAATTATAAAAAAAAATGATACTAAGCGATAAACAAATTAAAAAACTTGCAAAAGAAGAAGAGATGATCAGTCCATTTGTTAGCAAAAGTGTATCAAAAGGAATTAGTCATGGACTTAATTCTTTTGGTTACGATCTTAGATGTGGATCAGAGTTTAAAATATTTACCAATATTAAAGGTGCAACTGCAGATCCAAAAGACTTTAGTGAGGATAATTTTATTACAGTTAAAGGTGAAGACTCTATTTTAATACCTCCAAATTCTTTTGCATTAGCTAGTAGTTTAGAGTATTTTAAAATGCCTAGAAATGTAACAGGACTTGTTACATCTAAATCCACATACGCTAGATGTGGTCTGGGAACACCTCCAACAGTTCTAGAAGCAGGATGGCACGGTAACTTAGTATTAGAATTTTCAAATCATACTAGCAATTCAATAAGATTATATGCAGATAGTGGAGCAGCACAAATTTTATTTTTTCAAGGAGAGCAGCCCGAAATTTCCTATGCAGATAGGGATGGCAAGTATCAAGGTCAAACAGGTATTACTTTAGCAAAATCAAAATAAAATAATGAAGAAATTTATTATAAAAGGCCCTAATAAAGCTATTAAGGGAGAGGTTAATATTAGTGGTGCTAAAAATTCTTGTCTTCCTATTATGGCTGCATCTATTTTATTCAAAAATAAAGTAATTTTAAAAAATGTTCCATTTGTACAGGACGTAATTACCATGAAAGATCTATTAGTATCATTAGGTTCAAAAGTAGATTTTTCAGAGAGTAAAAAAACAATGACTATAACTAATAAAAAAAAACATAAGTTAATAGTTCCTTATAATTTAGTTTCTACAATGAGGGCAGGAGTTTTAACAATGGGTTCATTATTAGGAAGATATCCACAAAAAAAAATTAAAGTAGCTTTAGGTGGAGGCTGTGCATTAGGAGTAAGAGATACATCCTGGCACCTTGCTGGATTTAAAAGTTTAGGAGTAAATAACAGTTTAAAACAGGGATATGTTAATATTTCATCTAAAAATGGTTTATCAGGAAGCAAATATAAGTTTCCGAAAGTTACAGTTACTGGAACGTCAAATTTAATTATGGCTTCTGTGTTTGTAAAAGGAATTCATTATATAAAAAATATTTCAATTGAACCCGAGGTTATTGATTTAATTAATTTTTTAAATAACTCTGGCGCAGATATTACGTTTTTAGGAAAAAGATCTATAAAAATAAAAGGTATAAAAGAACTTGTTGATGGAGCCCACACTATTATTGGAGATAGAATTGAAGCTTTTAGTTATTTGTGTGTAGGAGCAATTACTAACGGTAAAATTAAAATAAATAATATTAATCCAGCCAATCTTAGATCTGAGATTGGGATATTAAAAAAAATTGGCTATAAAATTGAATCAAATAATAATTCAATAAAATTAATTTCAAGCAAAAAACTAAAACCAATAAAATTAAAAACAGGACCATTTCCAAATTTTGCAACAGATAATATGCCTCTTATATTGGCCGTATTAACAATGATACAAGGTAAAAGCCAAATACAGGAAACAATTTTTTCTAATCGATTTATGGCCGCACCTGAACTAAATAGAATGGGAGCAAAAATTACTATAAAAAAAAATAGAGCAATTATAATTGGTCAAAAAAAACTTAATTCTGCAGATTGTATTTCATCGGATTTAAGAACTACTTTTTCAATAATTCTTGGCGCAATTGCTGCTGATGGCTCATCTAAAATTTCAAGAATTTATCATGGCTTGAGGGGTTATTATAATCTTGAATTAAAACTTAAAAAATTAGGTATAAAAATAATTTCAAAAGATTAAATGACGAAGAAATTTTTAAAAAAAATAATAGCCCAGAATCAAGAAGATATAAGGGTTATTTCAGCTCTATGTTCTGAAGCTAAAATTAAACAATCTGAAATCAAATTTTTAAAAAACAACAAGATTTTTTTAATATCTCTTGAAAGACAAAATAAAGAAAAAAATAATACTAAAGAAAAAATAAACAGTATTTTAAAATTTGAATTTATCGAGAAATCTAAATCAAAAAATATTAATCAAAACGATGAGGAAAATATTTTAGAGCTTTTAGCTATAGATTTATTTAAAAAACAAAATAATTATGAAATAATTCTATTATTTTCAAATAATGGAATTATAACGCTCTATGCAGAAATTATGGAAGTTACATTAGAGGATTTAAAACAAGTTAATGATTAAAATTAATAAATTTACTAGCACAAGAAGTATATCAAGGTTAGAACAAATACTTGATAAACGTAGATTTACTCAAAAAACTAATATTTCTATAGTTTCAAAGATACTTAAAGATATTAGAAAAAATAAAAATAAAGCTTTAATTAAATACGAAAAAAAATTTACTAAAAATAGTCGTATTAAACCTAGTTCAAGAGAAATAAGTAAAGCAATAAGATCTTTAAATCCAAAAATTAAAAAAGCAATTGATTATGCTTATAATAGAATATTTAAGTATCACTCTTTGCAAAAAGTAAAAAATATTAGTTACAGAGATAAATTAAAAAATTCTTTTCAGTATAGATCTGTGCCGATTAATAAAGTTGGAGTTTATGTTCCAGCAAATCTACCATCCACTTTATTGATGAACGCTATTCCTGCTAAAATTGCAGGTGTTAAAAAAATTATTTTAGCCAATCCAAGATTAAACAATAAATTAAACCCAGCAGTAATTTATACAGCCAGAAAATTAGGCATTAAAGAAATTTATTCAATAGGTGGAGCGCAAGCCATTGCTAGTTTAGCTTACATTCAAAAAGTTGATAAAATAGTTGGTCCAGGCAATATATACGTAGCAAAAGCAAAAAAAGAAGTTTTTGGAGACGTAGGTGTAGAAGGTATGATTGCCGGTCCTTCTGAGATAACAGTAGTAGCAGATAAAAAAACTGAAATAAAAAGTGTTATCACATCTTTAATTGGACAAGCTGAACACGATGTTAACTCACAATGTATTATAATATCAAAAGATCTCTCTCTTCTAAAAGAAATTAAAAATTTAATTAAAATACATTTAAAAAATTTACCTAGAAGAAAAATTGCAGAGAAAAGTTTAAAAGCCAATGGTTTATTAATACATGCCAAGAATGATAAAAATGTAGTCGATTTAATAAATTTAATTGCTCCTGAACATTTAGAGTTGAATATAGCTAAACCCAAAAAATACATAAATAAAATTGCAAATGCAGGAAGTATTTGTTTAGGCAAGTTTTCTGCTATGGCAGTTACAGACTATAATGCTGGTACAAACCATGTTTTACCCACAATGGGATCAGCGAAATTTTCTTCAGGATTAAATGTCAGTGATTTTTATAAAAAAATTAGCTATATAAATTTATCAAAAAAGGGTATTGAAGTAATTGGCAAGAAAGCTATAACACTTGCCGAGTATGAAAATTTAGAAGGTCATGCTCAAAGTATTAAATCAAGAATTAGGAGTTATTAAATTTGGCAAAACAAGATACTTTAAATTTCGATGGAGTAGTAAAAGACTTATTGCCCAACGCTATGTTTAGAGTCGAGCTTTCCAACGGGGAATTGATTACGGCACACACAGCTGGTAAATTGAGAAAAAATCGTATAAGAGTCCTTCAGGGAGATAAAGTTACTGTTGAAATGACTCCATATGATTTAACAAAAGGTCGAATAATATTTCGATCTTAAATTATGGAACCCTGGTGTAGCTGGTGCGCACGAACGCCTGAAAAGCGTTAGGACCTCATTCGATTTGAGGGGGTTCCACCTTTTAAATTAATTTCTTGAAATAATTTTAAAAATCCTTTAACAAACGGTCAAGCTTAGTTTTAGCTTAATAAATAATAACGAAGAAAGAGTATAAATGAGTCTAAAAGGTAAAATAAAATGGTATAACTCGAAAAAAGGTTACGGGTTTATCGAAAGAGAAGATAAAGAAAAAGATGTGTTTGTTCATGCATCAGCTGTAAGAGATGCTGGTTTAAAATTCTTAAATGAAGGCGATGAACTTACATTTGACGTTGAAGATGCTGAAAAAGGTCCTTCCGCAGTTAATCTGCAAAAAACCTCATAATTCTTAATCATCAACATTATTGTATAGGGATATTTTAGTAATTTTTGCTGAAACTATTCCTATACAATTCATCCTTGAATTTATAAATTTTGATGTTATTTAATTCTCAATGATTAAAAAAATTATAACTTTCAGATTTATTAAACAAAGACATCATTTTCATGCTGGCTATAAGCTAGCTATTTAATCATTTTATAAATTTAATTTTATCCACATTTAGTATAAAACAAATAAAAAGGAGCACGAGTAGCTCAGTTGGTTAGAGCAGCGGTTTGTGGAACCGAAGGTCGGCAGTTCGAATCTGCCCTCGTGTACCAAAAAATGCAAAAAGAAAAAAAATTAAAACCTTCCAAGGAATTGCCGTCAGGTTTTGTAGACAGACAAGAAACAGAACTATTAATTAGAGATTTTGTAATTTCTAATATTAAAGAGGTAATGATCAAATATGGATTTCAATATCTCGAAACGCCAAGTTTCGAGTACACGGATAGTATTGGCAAATTTTTACCTGACAAAGAAAGACCAGGTGAAGGAGTTTTTTCTTTTAAAGATGAAAATAAATGGATTTCACTTAGATATGATCTTACCGCTCCTTTAGCAAGATATGTTGCAAAAAATTTTAACGAAATTCCTAAACCTTTTAAACGTTATCAGTTAGGAACTGTTTGGAGAAATGAAAAACCCGGGCCCGGAAGATATAGAGAATTTCTTCAATTTGATGCAGATTTTGTTGGAACAAATAGTCTACAAGCTGATGCAGAACTTTGTGTATTAATTTCTGAAATATTAGAAAGATGTGGGTTAGATAAATCTGACTATACTGTAAAAATTTCTTCTAGAAAGTTTACAAATAATCTATTCAAAAAATTAAATATTAACTCTGATGAACAAAAAACAACCATCCTCCGAGCTCTCGATAAAATTGACAGATTAGGATGGAATGAAGCTCAAAAATTATTAGGAGAAGGAAGAAAAGATAAATCAGGAGACTATACAAAAGGAGCAAACTTAAAAAATGATGAGATTAAAATAATAGAAAATGCTTTAAAAATTAATGAACCTGATACTGAAGATATATTAGAAATTATAAATATATTTAAAGCTTATAACTTTAAAAACTATAAATTTGACCCATCAGTTGTACGTGGCTTAGAGTATTACACAGGTCCTATTTTTGAGGTTAATTTAAATTTTGAGGTAAAAAATTTAAAAGGACAAACTATTCAGTTTGGTTCTATAGGTGGAGGTGGTAGATATGACAATCTTGTAAGTAATTTTGGAAATCTTGATTATCCTGCAACTGGAATATCAATTGGTCTAGATAGAGTTATTTTTGCTTTAATGCAAAAAAAAGATTTCAAATTAAAAGCTACAAGACCAATCATGATTTGTGTATTTGATAAAAATAATATTAAGAAGTATGTAGAAATATTAAACAAACTTAGGGAAGCAAATATCAGTTCAGAAATTTATCCAGGAGAAGGAAAAATTAAAAAGCAAATGGAGCGCGCAAACAAAATAGAATGTCCAGGTGTAATATTTTATGGAGATGATGAAATTAAAAAAGCTGAAGTAAAATTTAGAAATCTTAAAACAGGCAAAGAAACATCTATAAAAGTTGAAAATTTAACAAATGAAATCAAAAGACTTATTTAAAATTCTTAAGTCAAAAGGGTTTCAGAATATTGAGTTAGACAATATTATTGAATCTAAATATGTTCTTAAAAGATCAGGGGGAAGTTACAGACAATTTCTTTTCTCCTTTTATGATCAAAATTTAAAAGAATGGTCATTGGTACCTGACTTATCTGTTAGCAGTGTAGTAAAGTTTATTCAAAATAAGATTAAAACGAAAACTAAATGGTTTTATACTGGGGAGGCTTATCGTAAACAAAATAAAAATTATAATTCTCCCATAATAAATCAAACTGGTTTTGAAATATTCAAATCAAACAATAAAATGAAAGATGACAAAGAGATTATACACACATCTATTGAAATATTTAAAAAATCAAATTTTAAAAAAGGTGAATTAAATATAAGCAATATTGAAATATTTAATGCATTGGTAGATAGATTATCTTTGGCTTTACGTTGGAAGGATAGGGTCAAAAGGCACTTTTGCCGAGAAGTATATTTTAATCAATTATTGAAAAAACTTTCTAGTAATACAGATATAGATCCTGTTACAGTTGTGAAAGATAAAAAAACTGCTGAAAAATTAAGAAAACAAAATCCAAATACTCTATATTCCGGTAGAACACTAAAAGATATTTTAGAACGTTTTGATTTAAAAAATTATAAAGAACCAAGATTAGGAACAGATAAAAAAAATGTTAAAATTATTAAAGATTATCTAAAAATCTCATGTCCAATAGGGAAAGCTCCAGAGACATTAAATAAATTTTTTAGAAAAAATAAATTAAATTTATTTATTAGTGATGATTATTTTCCAGTTGGTACAAACTCTAAAAAAAATATTAAAATAAAATTTTCAACAAATATAAATCGTTCACTGGAATATTATTCAGGAATGGTTTTTAACATTACTGTAACTAAAAAAGGAAAGCAAAATGTTCTTTTATCAGGTGGTCGTTATGATGGATTGTTAAAAAATCTTGGAAGTAAAAAAGATACAACTGCCGTTGGAGCAGCCATAGATATGAGTTTATTATGAAAAATGAAATAATTAACATCGCAACTCTATCCAAGGGCCGACTCTCGGATCGAGCAGAAAAAGTTTTTAAAAAAAATGGTTTAAAAATTATTTCGAAATCAGAAAGATCATTAATTGGATCTATTAAGGGATTTCCTTATGTAAGAGTAATGTACATGAATGCAACTGAAATTATAGAAGCTTTAGGAAAAGGAGTTTGCGCAATAGGAATAAGTGGAAAAGATTTATGGAGAGAAAGTGAACCTAGCATTCAAACCAAAGTATCTTTGGTAAAAGAATTTGAATGGGGAAAATCAAATCTTGTAGTTGCAGTTCCAACGACATGGATTGATTGTATAAATTCTGCAGATTTAGAAGAAATATCTTTTGAGTTTTATAAAAAAAAGAAAAGACTTATGAGAGTAGCAACAAAATTTAAGAACCTAAGTAGAGACTGGTTTAATGAAAAAGGAATTACACAATACGAACTAATATCCTCACTTGGTGCAACTGAAAACTCACATATAATTGGAAAATCGGATCTTATAGTTGATTTGAGCTCAACAGGTGAAACTTTACGTCAAAATAACTTAAAAGTTGTTGAAGTGATTTTAAAGTCTTCGGCATGTCTTTTTACTTCTAAAAAATTACAAAATAAGAAAGAGGTAAAAAAAATCCTTAAATTACTTTCAAAGTAAATTATTATAAGCGAATCGTGTATATTCAAAAAAAATGAAATTAAGTTTTATAGATTTATTTGCCGGCTGTGGAGGACTTTCTCTTGGACTAGAACAGGCGGGTTTTACCCCAGTATATGTGAATGAATTAAATTCAGATGCATTAAATACTTATTTAGTTAATAGGTCTGAATATAAACATTTAAGTTTAAATGAATTTCATTCAAACGATATAAAAGAGCTTACTGGTAGTAAAAAGAGCTTGTCAAAACTATCAAAAAATTTAAAAACAAAATTTAATATAACCAAGGGTGATCTATCACTTATAGTTGGGGGCCCACCATGTCAGGGCTATTCAGGTATCGGCCATAGAAGGACTTATAAAGTAGATAAAAAAGAAATCCCATCTAACTATCTTTACAAAGAAATGGTTAAAGTAATTAATCATTTTAATCCAAAAGGATACATCTTTGAAAATGTAAGAGGTCTACTAAGCGCTAGGTGGACCAAAAATGGCAAAAAGGGAGAAATATTTCAAGATGTATTAAAACAATTCAAAACCTTAAAGAATTATAATTTTATATATTCATTAGTACAAAGTAAAGATCACGGGGTTCCTCAAAATAGACCAAGAATTTTGTTAGTAGGGATAAGAAAAGATATTAATTCTAAAATTACAAAAGATAATGTTTTTCCAAAGCAAGATAGTACTTACCCAAATCTTGGTGAACTTTTGAGTGATTTGATAGACAATAATTATGATAAAAATTATACTAACAATAAATATTTATCAGAGCCAAAGACAAACATCCAAAAAATATTAAGAACAAAAAAAAATGGAATTTCTATACTAAAAAAAGGTGATGAGTTAACTGATCAAGATTATAGCAAACATTCTATGCACGTGATAAGAAAATTTAAATATATGATTAATAATAATGGTAAAATCCCACCAAAATTTAAAACAAAAAAATTTGCACAAAGGTTATTACCAAAAAAATGGAATGGTAAAGGACCCAATATAACAGCAACATCTTTACCAGATGATTATGTACATTTTTCTCAGCCAAGAAGTTTAACTGTAAGAGAATGGGCAAGATTACAAATGTTTCCTGATTGGTATATTTTTAAAGGTAAAAGACATACGGGAGGACTACGAAGAGCTGGCAACCCACAAAAAGGAATATTTGATCGAGAAGTGCCAAAGTATACCCAGATAGGTAATGCTGTGCCTGTAGAACTGGCAAAAAGATTGGGATTGTCTTTAAAAAAAAAATTATCCTAATTCAATTTCATTTTTATTTTCAAATAAATGTGGGATGCTTGTATTTCTAATTCTCCATAAAAAACCATGGTCTCGGGTAGATCCATTATCTTTTTTATGCATAACAAAATCTTGGCACACTTTTCCTTTTTCAATTAAGTTTAAAAAATTTTCCAAAGATGCATTTGTTGCATAGATAACTTTATTATATAAGAAATACTCAAAATTATTTTCAACCTTAGTTTGGGCAAAAACAAAAAAACTTTCTTTATGTTTTTCTGTAATTCTCTTTTCAATTTTATCAAAATTCCAAAAAGTTACTTTGTTGTCACTATTTATGGCTAAAATTTTTTTATTTTCTCTATCTACTTTAAGTTTCCAATTCAGACTATTTTTTTCATTTCCAAAAACACTACAATATAGATTAAATCTTTTATTTTGATCTTCATAACCATAATTTGATAATATTTCTGATCTGTTAGTTTTACTTTCTTTCCAATTTGGAACTTGACTAAATAAAGTAACTAATTTTCCTTTAGTTCTTTCTCTAAATGACTTTATCTCTATCCCTCTAAAATCAGGTGCCTTTTTTGAATTTGCCGGAATACCCAGCTTAGTTTCTAAAGTATAGCCAACTCCGGTATCACCTTTTCTTTTAGTTTTGATCCAGCCTTCGTTGTAAATTTCTTTAATTTTTTCTAATAAAATTTTTGGATTACCCTCTAGATTTGTTGGCATTAAATAAATTTAGTTTAGTTTTTGATCTTCTTCCTCAGGATCATCTATTTCCGAGACAGCTGTTTGTTCAGCTGGAATTTCAGGAATTTGTTTTCCTGGTATTACCCCATGATCGTCTTTTAATTTATTGATTTGTTTTTCTAAACCTTGAGACCCCCAAGATTTTGTTACTATAGTTTGTAAATGGTTTGCATGAGTTTTATAGGATTGAAGTGCACCCTTTATTGCAGTCTTAACATCAGAATACTTATCAAAAATCTTGCTTGCAGATGTTATGATCTTACTAATATTTTCAATTTGTTTTTTCTCACTTTTTATTTGTTCAAACACCTTAATCATATTTAGCAGTTCAGTAGGTGAGGATAAAATGAAATTAGATTTTAAGGCTTCTGTTTGAAGGGTTTTATCACTTTCAAGTGTAATAGTATATAAAGGGTTAGCAGGAAAAAAAACAATAACAGACTGCAAAGATTTTAATCCATAAAGTTTATTATAATTTTTTTTGTTTAAACCTTTTGGTCCAAAAAGATGGTTTCTAACAGATGCGATATGATCTTTTAGATATTGAGCTTTTAATTTTTCATCTTTTTCATTAATATATTTTGTCCAGTGTGCTAAAGATACTTTGGCATCAACTATATAATTTCTCTCCGGGAATTTAAGAAGAACATCGGGGATTACATCTTTATCTTTATTTTCATCAACATCATAAGTAGTTTGTTTTTTTTGGGAAAAAAAATCTCTATCTTTTACAAGATTTGCACTTGTTAAAAGATTTTCTAAAATTTCTTGGTTAAATTTACCTTGATAAGTAATATTTGTTGTAAGCTTATCCCACCAATTTGAATGTCTAGAAATAGCTTCATCATGCTTATTTATTGCTTTTTCAGTTTGAGATTTGTATTCGCCTATTGCATCAGCAACTTTGTAAAGATCTTTTACTTCTTGTTCTTTCTTTCCAAGCTGTTCTTTCAAATCTTCTTTTGCATCTTCAGCAGCTTTAAGTTCAGTTTCTCTTTTTGCTAAATCAATTTTTAATTCAGTATCATCTGTTTTATTTTCATCCTGTTTATTTTTAAGAACGAAATGCCAAAGTATAGCAAAGATTACTAAACCAGCTAAAAATCCTATTATTAAATTTTCCATATTTTAATTAACTCTTTTATCACTTGTTTTATCAATAAACGACTTGAAATCATTATTTCTTACTTTATCCACTATTTCTTGAGGAATCTTTTCTTCATCTAATACCAGCTCCACATACGTAGTATAAATTAAAGCCAATGCTATAGCATGAGCTACTTTAGGTGATAGTTTAGGGTGCAGCATCGTTATATGGTGCGTTACAGCTTTAGGATCAACTTTCCTGAAAAAGCGATCTGAATATTCAATTTTGTCTTTTGGAAATTTTATTACTTTTGACATAATTTATTGGATCTCCTCATATAATCCTTCACCATCAACAATATTCTCAATATTTTGCTCTTGCTCCTTATGTTCTTCATTGATTACTAATCTGGTGTATTCATGAGATATCATTGAAAATGTCATTGCTTTAGCCACCTTAAGAGGCATATCCGGGTTGTCTTTCAGCAACTTCTCGGATATGGCCCAAGGATCAACTGTTTGAAGGTAACAGTCGGAAAAAGGTTGATTTTCCTTAATTTTTTGTATCATTTTTAATCTTTTATCCTTCATAATAGTTTCTATTGATTTATTAGATAAAATGCTCTATAAATACAATATTCTTTATATGGAAACGATAGCGTATTATTTCAAGGGTGTCAATGAATAAATTTACAAATAAAATCTATCAGCGATATCGACTTTTAAAGATCAATAAAGAAGCTAGCAATTTATCAAAACATTTTTCAGGATATTATAAAGCGTGGAAAGAAGTAAAAACTAACCCCAAGGAACATGATCCTTTAAAAGAAGAAGAGCAAGAAATAGTAGTTGGTGAATTTGAGGTATTTAAACTTAAAACTGGAACTGGTCCATCTGGCGAAATAATTATTGATGAACCTAAAAAAGAAGTATCAGAGGATATTTTTTTTAAATTTTTAAATTTAAGTAATGAAAATGGTAAAATTTCATCGTTTGATATTTATAATTTTGTTAACAGATATGGACTACTAGTTAATCAGCCAATGGGACAAAAATTATTAGAAGAAAAATATCATTTAGAGACCCTAAGTTTTTGGAGATATGAAATAGCTTTAATGAATTCATTGATTAAGACATATTATAATTATCAAAATGAAAATACAGAAGAGTTAAAAAAAATTTTTATACAAAGTAAAAAAGAATTTAGCGATTGTTTTTATAGAGACAATACATACTCAAGTATAGAAACAAATAATCTAAAATCAAATATTGAGATTTTTATTGATTTTCATGATATGGTTTCACCATCAGGAAATTTTTTAGTTGAGGAAATATACGAACAATTATTTGCAAGAGTATTATTTCAAGTATTAAATCAAAAACTAAGACAAACTACAGATACTTATATAATTGAGACAGAAGAATCTGGTAAGTTTAGAGCGCGCGATCAAAGATGGATAGATATAAAATCAGGATATAAAGATTTATTAAGTTTTATTTGGGCAAGCTTTGCACATTTTATAAAAACTAAAACAAAAATAAATATATGCTTGAATAATCGGTGTAAAAAATTTTTTACAAGCCAAAAATTTACAAGAGCTAAATTTCATAGCGATCTATGTCGATCAGCGTACGCAAGAGATGCAAAAATGTGGGAACTGGCAAAAAATAAGATTATGAAAAAAGAAGGCATGATGATATTAGATGAAAGGGAAACGGGTATTGGAAAACTAAGTTCTTTTGATGCGCTATTATTAAATGAAAAAAACAAAAAAGTGCTTGCTATGCTTGAATTTTCATATTCAGAAATTGATCATAAAAGTCTCAAGTGGAATCATATAAAACATAAAATTTATAGAAATTTAAGTCATCTATATGATAAAAATAAGATTAATCACGCTTTCTTGATCAATAAAAATGGTAAATTATTTGAATGGAATATAAAAAAAAAAATTTATGGAAATGAAATCCAGAAATTACCTGAAACAAAAGATTTGGCTCAATCAAATCTAGATATAAGACGATTAGTTCAATTTGAAAAATAAGACATGAAATGGAATAATAAATACATCTATCCCAGATCAACCAGATCACTTTCCTCAGGTTTTAGAAATTATCAAATAGGGGGCATTAATCTTCCAAGTGTGACCTCTGTGCTTTCAGCCACAAAAAGTGAGGAAGATAAGGCAGCATTAGCTGCCTGGAAAGCGAGAATAGGTGAGGCAGAGGCTGAAAGAATAAAAAATGAGGCATCAAGTCGTGGAAATTCAATGCATAAAATAATTGAACAATATTTATTAAATCAACTTAATCAAGAATTGATTGAAGAAGATAATAAAGCAAAAAAAATGGCAGAAGAAATAATTGATAATGGAATTAAAAATAAATTAACAGAGGTATGGGGATGCGAGTCTACAATATATTTTCCAGGTAAATACGCAGGTACTGCAGATTGTATTGGTATTTATGAGGGTAAAGAATCAATTCTGGATTTCAAACAGAGCAATAAGCCCAAAAGAGAAGAATTTATTGATGACTATTTTTATCAGGTCGCTGCATATAGTTTAGCTCACAATACTGTTTATAACTCCAATATAACCCAAGGAGTTATTTTACTTTGTACTGTGGATAATTTATTTCAGTATTTTAAAATTCAAGGAAATAAACTATTGGAATATCAAAAAAAATTCTTAGATAAGGTTGAACAATACCATCATCAAAAAAATTTAAAATGAACAAAGATAATATAGCCATATTTGATATAGAAAGTGTAGGTGCCCTACATCATTGGTCATCTATATGTGAAATTGGTGGAGTGCTTCTTGATAAAGATTTAAATGAAATAGATAGATTTAATTTAAGATGTAGATTGCCAGAGGGCGAAATACCGTCCGCTGCAGCTTGTGTAGTAAACAAATCAGACGTTAATCTTTTAACAAAATCAAATTTATCATTATACCAAATGCAGAGTGAGCTTGAAAAAGTTATTAGAAAATGGACACCAGCAATATTTATTGGATGGTCCAATACTACATTTGATGACTCTATGGTTCAAAATTCTTTTTTTAGAGGTCTAAGATATCCATATCAAATGACATCATCTCCAAATAAAAAGCACGATGGCCTAAAAATTGCACAGGGAGCGTATACAGTTGATAACAGCATATATAAAACAGAAAATACTGCAAAGGGAAATGTGTCTTTAAGCCTACCATCATTGTGCAGAAATAATGGAATAGACTCATCGGGAGCTCACAGTGCACTTTATGACAGTATTTTAGTTCAAAAGATACTAAAGTTAACAAAAGAAAAACAACCTGAAACTTGGGATTTGTTTTTAAGAACATCTAGTAAATCACAATGTGAAACAATTATAAAAAAAGAGAAAATTTTTACACTTCAAGAAACTTACTATGGAAAATTCTATAAGTTTTTAGTTGCTCCACTTCATCCTAATGCTTGTATTGATATTTTTCGATGGGGAGTTGCATGTGATCTTAAGGTAAAAGTAGAAAATTTAATTGATCTATCTGTAGATGATTTAAGAATACAGGCAAAAAAATTAAAACTTATTAGAAGAATACCATTTAATAAAGCTCCAATTATTTTGCCTGAAAGTTATGGCTTTCAACAAGAACCATACAATTTAATTGATAAAAATATTATTCATAAGAGGGCAGAAATGATCAAGGGAAATGAGGAGTTTTCTAATAAAATACTTACTATTTTAAGAGAAGCTGCAGAAGAAAAAGATAAATCAAAATCCCAAGAGGATGTATTTGCAGAACAAACAATTAATAAATTTGCATCATTTAAAGATAGTACCATCTTTCCAAAATGGCATTCTTCAGATTGGAATGAAAAACTGAGAATGTTAGATAAATTTGAGGATGAAAGGTTAGTTTATTTTGGAAAAAAAATAATTTTTCAAGAGGCACCTGATGTTCTTCCAAAAGATATTTTTAAAAAAATGCAAATTGAAATAGCTGAAAGAATTTTAAGTGACAAAGAAGAAAAATGGATGACTTGCAAAGAGTTTTACTTTGAATGTGACAACCAAAGAGAAAGAAATTCTGAAAATCCAAAAATACTTAAACAACTAGACGAATTAAATGACCATGTAATGTCAATAGAAAAAAAATACCAAAATATTTAGTGTGGATAAATTTAAAATTTAAATATTATTACTTGAAACTTAATTTTCAAAATATATATAGAACATATGGCTACAGTAAGTTTAACAGATGATATTTTTGAAGCAGAGGTCATTAAAGCTGGAAAACCAGTCCTAGTTGATTTCTGGGCTGAATGGTGTCGATAGTCCCCTTGGTTTTTCCAAGGGGACTATCGATACAAAAATCTGAGGACCTTGTAAGATGATCGGACCGATCCTCGAGGAACTTTCAGATGAAATGTCAGCTCAAGTGACTATTGCAAAACATAATATTGATGAAAATCCAAACATGCCCGTAAAATATAATGTTCGCGGAATTCCAACAATGTTATTATTTAAAGATGGTGAACTAAAAGCTACCAAAGTTGGTGCGACTACCAAATCAGATTTAAAGTCTTGGATTGAACAGAATATCAGTTAAGATTTAATACTTCCCCAGCCAAGTAGAGAGAACCTGTAACTATAGCAATATCATTTTCTTTTAAATCTAATGAATTTAAAGCTTCTTTAATAGAATTTTTATAATTAATATTTTTAAATCCCTTTATTTTATTTTTTAGATCCTTGCCCTTTATTGCATTAGGCTGGTTTGGAATATCTACGGTAGTCAAAGACGATATTTTATTTATAAAATTATTTAGAAATTCTTGATGATCTTTATTAGACATCATTCCTACGATTAAGTGTTTATTATTTTCAATACTTTCAAAATATTCTGAAAGAACTTTTCCTCCCAAAGCATTATGAGAACCATCAACTATTAATTTGTTATTATTTACTAATTTTTTTAATTTTCCAGATTTAATTTCCTCAAGCCTAGCTGAATTATATGCCTTTTTTACACCATTTATTATATGTTCATCTTTGATCTTAAAATTTTCTAAAACTCGCAATGAGGTAATTGCTGTAGATGCATTTTCTAATTGAAATTGACCATTCATACTTGGTTTTGGTATTTTTAAACCCCCAAATTTATCCTCATAGTAAAAAAAATTATTTTCTTTCTGAACAAAATTGTAATCTTCAAGAAAAAAATATTTGTTTGCTTTATTATTTGAAATATTTTTTTTAATACATTCATTAATTTCTTTAGATGATTGTTTTGCAACTATTATATTCGACTCAAGTAAAGATGAAGTCTTTTCAAAAATAATTCTTTCTATATTTCTTTCGTTTTCTGGTAACCAATCTAAATGGTCTTCACTTATGGATGTTACGATATTACAAAGATTTTTTTTTAAAATATTGACCGCATCTCCTCTTCCGAAAAGCCCAAATTCTGCAAGAACTATATTTTCTTTATATTTTAGACATCCGTAAAAAAAAGCAGCTGTAAGAGCTTCAAAGTATGTTAAAGGTTGGCCGTCATTGATATTCTCTACTTCGCTTAATAATTCTACAAGCGCTTCATCACTGATCATTTCATCATTATAAATAAATCTTTCGTTAATTGATCTAACGTGTGGCGAAGTGTAAACATTACACTTAATCTTAGCTTCATTAAGTATTGAATGTAAAAATGAAATCGTACTTCCTTTACCGTTAGTTCCGCAGACCTGAATACATTGTATATCGTCTTGAGGATTCCCTAATTTCGCGCAGAGGTTTTTTATACGATCTAAGCTAAGATCAATCTCTTTAGGATGCAGTCTTTGTATACGATAAAGTATTTTCTTTAGATTGCTCATTATTTTCTGAATGTACTCCAGAATTTTTGTTTAGCAATATTGATAATAATAAGCCAATCTCTGTTGCTAGTTTTTTTCTCTCAACAATTCTATCTACGAACCCATGTTTTAATAAAAATTCGGCTGTTTGAAAATCTGGTGGTAATTCTTCTTTTACGGTTGCTTGAACTACTCTTCGACCGGCAAAAGCAATTAGCGCACCTGGCTCTGAAAGTTGAACATCTCCCAGCATTGCAAAACTTGCAGTTATGCCTCCAGCTGTAGGATCAGTAAAACAAACTAAATAAGGTAGGTTATTTTTTTTTAATTCATTAATTGCCAATGTTGTTTTAGTCATTCCAGCAAGGGCTATAAGACTTTCAAACATACGCTGGCCACCTCCGCATGGCCAAAAAACAAAAGGTGTTTTATTATCAAGTGCGTGCTGGACGCCATATATTACAGCCTCAGTTTCTGCTGCTCCGCTAGATCCTCCAATAAAATCAAAATTTGTTGCTCCAGCTGTTATCTCTATTCCATTCAAATTTCCTTTAGCAATTATCACTGCACAATCCTGATTAGTTTTTTTTCTAGCATCTTTAAGTCTTTCTTTATAAGTTTTTGTATCAGACCATTCTAGAGGATCATCTTTAGGTATTGGTGTTTTTAAAATTTCATATTTATTTTTACCAAAAATTATATCAAATCTTTGTGCTGGACTTATTCTATGGTGCTTGTTGCAATGAGGGCAAACAAATAGATTTTCTTCTAATTCTACTTTTAGAATTGGACCTTTGCAACAACTTGTCCATGCGCTCGATTCTCTCTCAGATTTTGTAGGAAATTTTTTATTAATATTTCTTTTTATACTTTCACCAAATTTTTTAATTTTATTTATCCAGTTCATAAAATTCTATTTTTTAACTTTATCACAATTTTACTTACGTTTGTGACGGGATTTTGTCTTTTTGCTATACTTTTTGTAATTTCTTTACAAATTGCACTTCCAACAACCAAACCATCGGCCGATTTTAACTTTCCAATAGATTTTTCTGTAATTCCAAAACCAATTACACAATTTTTTTTAGGATTTATTTTTTTTATTTTTCTATAATTAGTCAAAATTTCTTTAGGTGTAATTTTTAACTTTCCTCCGGTAGTAGAAAGCATTGAAATGTAATAAATCATATCATGAGAATCTTTAAAAATTTTTTTAGCTCTATCATATGAAGTTGTTGGGGAAATAAGTTGAACAAAGCAAATATTTTTTTTTTTACATTTTTTTGAAAATGCTTTATTCTCAGGCCAAGGTAAATCTACTACTATAATTCCATTTACACCTGATTTCTTACATTTGTCCAAAAAATTGTTTTCACCGTATTGAAATATCATATTATAATAGCCCATTAGAATTAATGGTTTATCGTATTTGCTTTTTTTAAAATCTTTAACTATTTTAAACACATCATTTAATTTAACTCCATTTTTAATTGCCCTGTAAGCACTAGTTTGAATTTGTCCTCCGTCTGCTATTGGTGTGTTATGTGGAAATCCAAGTTCACAAATATCCACGTATTTCGATATTGATTTTAAAATATCCAATGATTTTTTTTTAGTGTTATCTCCAGCCACTGTATAAGTCAATAAAGCTGGTCTATTATTTTTTTTTGATTTATTAAAAGCTTGACTAATTAAATTTATCATACTTTTTTCCTAATTTTGCTCTTAATATATTTCTATCTTTTTGGCTGTCTCCGCAACTGTTTACACAAAAAACTGTATCTTTACTAAATTTTTTAGCTTCTTTAATTGCAACTGCGAATGCATGACTTGGTTCCAGTGAAGGTCTTAATTTTTCAAATCTTGTAACAAGCTTATAAGCTTCAAGCGCTTCTTCATCGCTAGCAGCTGTATATCTTGCTCTTTTTGTATCTTTTAGAAAACAATGTAATGGTGATACTCCAGGATAATCTAGACCTGCAGATATTGACTCAGTTTCTTCTATTTGCCCATTTTTTTGATTAACATATTGCATTGCACCGTGGAGTATTCCTAGTTTTGATCCATAGGTTAAAGGTGCAGCATGTTTTTTACTATTTTTAGGACCACCAGCCTCGACCCCTATTAATTCTATATGTTTTTTACTATAGTCCATAAATTCACTCCAAAAACCATAACTAGAAGAACCTCCGCCTACACAATTATAAAGTTTTAATTTTTTTGGAATAGATCCAAACTCTTTTTTAATCTGAACTTTTAATTCTCTTGATATTTGGCTTGTACTCCATCCACATATTTTTACAAAAATATTAGGTCCTACAGTAGAACCTACACACATCGCTGTAGTATCACAATTTGCTACCCAGTATCTCATGCATTCCGAAACAGCATCCACAAGAGTTTGACTGCCTGTATAAACTGGTATGACTTCGGCTCCATTTTTTTTCATAGCCTTTACGTTTGGCTGCTGTCTTTTAATGTCTTTTGCACCCATGAAAATTTTACATTTAAGTCCAAATTTTTTTGCTGCCATACTTAGCATTTTGCCCGCATAACCGGCACCTGTATCACCAACTATAAATTTTTTTCCAGCTTTCTTTGCCAACAAGCAATGAACTGTTGCATTATATATCTTGTGAGCTCCGCCATTGGCATCAGAAACTACCTTTGACCATATTTGAGCTCCACCAACATGATTTGATAAGTTATTCAATTTTATAAATCTAGTTGGTACTCCTATCCAGCTTTTGAAATGCCCATCTCTTTCTTTAATAAAACTCTTGTTGTTTCTTAATTTATTAAAGAGGTTTTCTAAGTCTTTAATTGGTTTTTTTAGTGTTTCGGGAACAAAATTTCCACCAAATTTGCCTCCCCACATGCCAAATTTATCATGTTGATCAATTAATGGTATTTTTTTTTTAAGCTTCATATTGTTTAATCTTGTTTAAAAAATAATCTATTTTTTCCAAATCTTTTTCTCCATCTTCGTTTTCCAATGAACCACTTAAATCAATTATGTAATCTTTATTTTTTATGATAGGGATATTATCAATTTTTATGTTACCAGCTATCATTTTTGTAATATGATTTGGTATATTATCCAAAAGTTTATGATCAAATCCAATAGATTCTTCATATCCTTTGCCATCAAACAAGATAATATCTGAGATATTTTTATATAATTTATAATTCTCAACATCCGCTTTGTTTTGAATCATTATAGATGAGATAATTTTTTTATTATATTTTTTTTTTATTAATTTTGTTCTTTCAGGATCAACATCGTATAATTGATAGTAATCTAAATTAAGATCTTTAATTTTTTCTAAAATTTCATCATCAGGATCTACTAAAACTGATACGTAGCTAATTTTATTATTTTTTAAACCAGTAAGTTTTTCTAAAGCATTAAATTCGACAAATCGCTTTGATTTTTTATAATTTGTAATAAATCCAATAAATTGAGGAGGATAAGGATGATTAATAATATATTTTAAAGTCCCTAAATTAGAGACACCACAGATTTTTACACCTTTAATCATTTTTTAAATGATCAATTAATTTTTGAAGATTTTTTTTGATATTGCCCTTAGTTATAGGTCTTCCAATAACTAACCAGTCACTTCCAGCCCCAAATGCATTAGCTGGTGACATTACTCTTTTTTGATCATTATTTTTTGAATTAAATCTAATTCCTGGAGTTATAATTTCTTTTTTAAATACTTTTTTTACTGATTTTGCTTCTTGTGCAGAGCAGACAAAAGCATCTAATTTTGCTTTATTTGCTAATTTTGCCTGATGAACGACAAGTGAATTTAGTTTTTTATCAAAACCAATTTCTTTTAAAGATTTTTCATTCAAAGAAGTTAAAGTGCTTACACCTACTATTTTTGTCCTACCTGAAATCTTTTTTGCAGCTTTTAAAGCCACAAGCCCTGAACTGATATGCATAGTAATATAATTGGCTTTTAAATCTTTTACAGCTTTTATTGCTGATATACATGTATTGGGAATATCATTTAACTTTAAATCAAGGAAAATTATTTTTCTTTTCAATTTAGAAATAAACTTTCTTCCTTTTCTTGAATTAATGAATTCAAGACCAAACTTGTATCCAATTTGAATTTTTGAAACTTTAGTTTTATTTATTATTTCTCTAACTTTATTAATTTTTGTTGAATCACAAGCAATAAATATTTTATTTTTTTTCATTTATTTTTTTTTTCCATTCCTTAGAACATTTAAATAATATGCTCTTTTTTTCTGGTGTTTCAACTTTTTCTAACGTTCTAGGGTTTAAGGATATTCTCTTTTTTTGTATTTTTGGCTCAAACGTCATAACATCTCTTAACTCTACCCGCTCATTATTTGATAACGCTTTAGTTATTTCAAAAAGAAAAATATCAAATAATTTGTTTATATCTTTTTTGTATAGGTTAGGAAAATTTCTAGAGATTTTATTTATTATTTCTTGTTTAGTAGCAGACAATTTTAATTTATTTATCTTCTTTCTTTTTATTATCTAGTTTTTCAGAAAGTGATGAAAAAGGTAGGTTTTTTCCACTTAATGGACTTGAAAACTTAGATACAGCCTCTTTATTTTGTATTTCTTCTAACAGCTTAATACTTAAGGATATTTTTCTTTTATCGAAATTTATTTCTGCAATAGCAGCATCTATTCTATCTCCAGGAATGAATCTATTCGTTCTTGCATCTTCTGCATTAATTGCAATCTGATTTTTTTTGATTAGAATTTCTAAATCGCTACCCTCTGGTGAAACCAATATACCCTTAGAACTCGTAGATTTAACTTTAACTGTAATTACTTCATTTTTATTTTTATCTTTGAATAAATTAAAAGGATCTTCTTTAAGTTGTTTTACACTTAATTTAATTTTTTGATCTTTGGGTTTTATTTCTAAAACTCTAACTTCAATTTCATCTCCTT
>CACLIZ010000010.1 GCA_902607115.1 uncultured Pelagibacteraceae bacterium
ATTAAACAAAAACAGTAAAATTTCTAAGAATGTAACCAACAATAAAAAAAACTTTAGCAGTTAGATTTCCAAAAAAAACTATAACCAGAAAACTTCTTAAAATTTTAAAATATCCTTTGGCTGCACCTAGCGCAAACATTTCTACAAATATAAGTCCGGTATCTAAAGAAGATGTAAAAGACGAATTTGGAAAAAGAATTAAATTTATTCTTGATGGGGGCAGATCTGAGGTAGGGTTGGAATCAACTATAATAAGTTTGGTAAATAAGCCTCAAATACTTAGACTTGGAGGAATAAAAATAAGTGAAATTAACAAAGCTCTAAAAACGAATCTTAAATTCAATAAAAAAAACATTAAAACTCCATCTCCAGGACAATCTAAAGTTCATTATTCACCAGGAATACCTCTTAAATTAAACGTAAAAAATTCAAAACAGAGCAATGAAGGATTTATATTAATTAAAAAAAGAAAATTTTCTGATAAGAATTTTTATTATTTAACCAAAAATAAAAATTTGAAAGAAGCAGCTAAAAATTTATATAAAACACTTAGAATGATAAAAAGAAAAAAGTATAAAAGTATTTCAGTAGAAAAAATACCAAATGTTGGATTTGGTCAAGCAATTAACGATAGATTAATCAGAGCATCAAAATTATAATGGAAAATTCTGTAGAAGTAATAAATCTAAAAAAAACATACGGATCAAAGCTAGCGGTAAATAATATTAATTTTAAAATTAAAGAGAATGAAATTCTAGGATTGCTTGGGCCTAATGGATGTGGAAAAACTACTACTATTGGTATGATATTAGGTTTATTAAAACCATCTGGTGGGGAAATACTTGTTAAAGGAATGAAAATTGAGGAAAACAGAATAGATATTTTAGAAAAAATAAATTTTATTTCTCCTTACATTGAGTTACCAAAAAAATTAACAGTAAAACAAAATTTAATTGTATATGGGAAATTATATAGTATTAAAAATTTAAACAGCAGAATTGAATACCTTGTGAATAAACTTAGACTGGAAGATTTGCTTAATAGGGTAACTGGAGAACTTTCCTCAGGACAGAAAAATAGAATTAGTTTAGCAAAAGCACTTATAAATGAACCTAGTGTATTATTGCTTGATGAGCCAACTGCTTCTTTAGATCCTGAAATAGGTGATTTTGTAAGAACTTTTTTAGAAGATTATGTAAAAGAAAAAAAAATCTCTATTTTATTAGCATCACATAATATGAATGAGGTCACAAGATTGTGTTCTTCTATTTTAATGATGAAAGAAGGAAATATTATTGACCGTGGAAAACCAGAAGAATTAATAAAAAAACATGGTAGAAAAAATTTAGAAGAAGTTTTCTTAAAACTTTCAAGGAGCAAAAATGAGTTTTATTAAAATATATGGTCTTTTTTTAAGACATTTTTATTTGATTACCAGATCTTTCCCTAGAGTTTTAGATCTAATCTATTGGCCTTCAATTCAAATAACACTTTGGGGCTTTATTTCAAATTTTTTCGCTACACATAGCACTTATTATAATAATGCGGTTGGAGTAATTCTTTCATGTGCAATTCTTTATGATTTTTTGTTTAGAACTAGTATAGGCTTTAATATGTTGTTTTTAGAAGAGATATGGAGCAGAAATTTCACAAATTTATTTATAGCTCCAATTAAAATAGGCGAAATTATTATTTCACTTGTTGTTACAGCTTTAATAAGAGCTTTAATAGGATTGGTTCCAGCAATTTTGTTAACATCTCCACTTTTTGGAATTTCTTTATTAGATCTAGGAGTAAACTTATTTTTTCTTTTTATAAGTTTATACATATTTGGTATTACATTAGGAATACTTGTTTCCGCTGGTCTTTTAAGATTTGGTCCTTCGTTTGAGAATATAGCTTGGTCAACAATGTTTCTATTAGCTCCTTTTGGTTGCATCTATTATCCAATCGAAATTTTACCAGAATTTTTTCAAAAAATTGCATACTCTCTTCCACTAGTTTATATTTTTGAAGAAGCCAGAAGTATTTTGATTGATCATAGCGTAAGCTATGAAAATATAATGAAAGCATTTTATTTAAATATTATTTATTTAACAATTGCTATATCATTGTTTTACTATTCATTTAGCAAAGCTAGAAAAAAAGGAACATTGATAAATATAGGAGAATAGTGGTGCGCCCGCAAGGAGTCGAACCCTGAACCTCCAGAGCCGAAATCTGGCGCTCTATCCAGTTGAGCTACGAGCGCATAATGTATTAATATTATAATATATGAAAAATATCATTAATTTAATAGTTGAGCAAAATTCAGATAAAAAAAGGATAGATTCTTTTATTTTTGAAAAATGCAGTCAATTGAGCAGAACAAGAATCAAAAATTTAATATTAGATAATAGACTAAAAATTAATGGAAAAATAAATCAATCACCCTCAAAAAAAATCAAAATAAGGGATAGTATTTCTTTAGAGATTCCTGAGCCGAAAAAAACATCATTAAAACCATTTAGTTTTAAATTGGATATTGTTTATCAAGATAATGATTTAATTGTAATAAATAAACCAGCCGGGATATCTATGCACCCTGGGCCTGGCAATTATGATAATACAATAGTAAACGCTTTAATAAATTATGAAAAAATGAAATTATCAAATATAGGTGATGAGCTTCGCCCAGGAATAATTCATAGAATTGATAAAGATACTTCAGGACTTGTGGTTATTGCGAAAAATAATTTTAGTCATGAAAATATTTCAAAACAATTTAGTGAACATTCAATTGACAGAGTTTATAACGCATTGTTATGGGGGAAGCTAAGACCACAATCAGGAACAATAGAAACTTTTATAACTAGAAGTTCCAAAAATAGACAAATGATGGATGTAAGTTTTACAAAAGGAAAAAAAGCAATAACGAATTATAAAACGCTTAAAGTTTTCGAGGGTAAAAATATTCCCACTATGAGTTTGGTAGAATGTAAACTTGAAACAGGAAGAACACACCAAATTAGAGTTCATATGAACTATAAAGGCAATCAAATTGTTGGGGACAAGAAATATAAAAAAAAATATAAAAAACTAAAAAATGTAAATGAAGAAATAGATAAAGTAGTTTTGAAATTAAATAGACAATTTTTACATGCTAAAATATTAGGATTTAATCATCCTAGAACTGAAAAAAAACTTTTTTTTGAGTCAAATCTTCCGGAAGACTTAAAAAAAATAATCAATGTGCTCGAAAAACCTAACTAATTTGATGTTGTAAAAAAAAAATTGTTTATTAAATAAACAATTAAATTAATAAATAACTATGAGTAATACAAAAACATATAATTTGCCAATCCTTTCAAATGAGGGAGGATTAGCTGCATATCTTTCGCAAATTAAAAAATTTCCTATGCTTGATGCTGAGGAAGAATACATGTTAGCAAAAAATTGGAAATCAACGGGTAATGTAAAATCTGCCGAAAAACTTGTTACTAGCCATCTTAGATTAGTTGCTAAAATTGCAATGGGATATAAAGGCTACGGTTTACCTTTAAATGAAATGATCTCAGAAGGTAATGTGGGTTTAATGCAAGCTGTAAAAAAATTTGAACCAGATAAAGGATTTAGATTAGCAACATATGCAATGTGGTGGATTAAAGCTTCAATCCAAGAGTATATTTTGCGATCTTGGAGCTTAGTAAAAATAGGAACGACGACTGCACAAAAAAAATTATTTTTTAATTTAAAAAAAATAAAGAATCAAATTGCACCAGATACAGAAGGTGACCTACGTAATGAAGATGTAAAAAATATTGCTGAAAGATTAGATGTTAGCGAAAAAGAAGTTGTTTCAATGAATAGAAGATTGGCAGGAAAAGAACATTCTTTAAATGCTCCAATTGGAGAAGATGGGGACGAATGGCAAGACTGGGTAATTGATCAAAACATGGATCAAGAATTGAAAATAGCTCAACAAGAGGAAATGGAAAAAAGAAAAGATCTTTTATCTGAGTCAATTAAAATTTTAAAGGATCGCGAAAAAGAAATTTTATATTCTAGGAGATTAACTGATAATCCAATCACACTAGAAGAACTGAGTAAAAAATTTAAAATTAGCAGAGAAAGAATTAGACAAATTGAGAATAAAGCATTTGAAAAATTACAAAAGCACATGTTAAACTCAGCAAAATCAAAAAATTTATTACCAGCTAATTAACCTTTAAAAGGATCTTCAATTAAAATCGTATCGTTTCTCTCTGGACTTGTAGATATAGTTGATACTTTTGTTTCTACAAACTCTTCAATAAAATTTATGTAGTTTTGAGCATTTTTAGGTAAATCGGAAAATTTTTTTATACCACATGTAGATGAATTCCACCCTTTAAATGTTTTGTATATTGGCTTAACTATTATTTGCTGTTCTGAAGAAGCTGGCAAATAATCAATTTTTTTACCATCTAAATCATAGCCTATACAAATTTTTATTTCTTCAAATTCATCAAGTACATCTAATTTAGTTAAAGCTATTCCAGTAATACCTGAAATTTTAATTGTTTGTCTAACAAGTACTCCATCAAACCATCCACATCTTCTTTTTCTACTAGTTACTGTTCCAAACTCTTTGCCTCTTTCTCCAAGTTTTTCTCCAATTTGATTTTTAAGTTCTGTCGGAAATGGACCTTCACCTACTCTTGTAGTATAGGCTTTTGTTATTCCTAATATGTAATTTATTGTATCAATTCCACAACCTGAGCCAGTTGCGGCAGAAGATGCAACAGTATTTGATGATGTTACAAAAGGATAAGTTCCATGATCTACATCTAGTAAAATTCCCTGAGCACCTTCAAATAATATTTTTTTTTTCTTTTTTTTAAATTCTTCAATTTCTTTCCATATTGGTTTGCTATATTTCAATATCTTTGGAGCAATTTTCAAAAGATCCTCTTTAAGCTTCTCTTTGCTATATTCTTTTTTTCCCATTCCTTTTCTTAAAGAATTATGGTGCTCAAGAAGAATTGTTAGTTTAAAATCTAGATTTTTTTCTGATAATAAGTCGATAACTCTTATAGATCTCCGTCCAACTTTATCCTCGTACGCTGGTCCAATACCTCTTCTAGTTGTTCCTAATTTCGCATTTTTTTTATTATCTTCTCTAAGAGCATCTAGCTCGCTATGAATTGGTAAAATTAAAGTTGCAGATTCAGAAAGGAATAAATTTTCTTCATTTATATCTACACCTTTATTTTTTATTTCTTCTATCTCATCAACTAAAGCCCACGGATCAACTACAACTCCATTGCCAATTATTGAAATTTTATTTTTTCTAACAATTCCTGAAGGTAAAAGTCTTAATTTATATGTTTTGCCATCTATAACTAAAGTATGTCCTGCATTATGACCACCTTGAAACCTTATTATAATATCAGCTTCACTGGAAAGCCAGTCTACAATTTTTCCTTTCCCTTCATCTCCCCATTGTGATCCAATTACTACAACATTTTTCATCGAAATTTTTTCTTTATATTAATTGAGTTAAGATGATTAATTGGTCCATGTCCTTTTCCATATTTTGGAGCATAAGTTATTGCTTGGTTTACATACTTAATAGCACTTTCACAAGATTTCTTTAAGGATTTTCCACATGAATAATATGTGGCTATTGCCGAGGATAATGTACAACCCGTTCCATGAGTATGCTTTGAGTTAATTTTTTTATTTTTAAAAAAAAAAGTTTTATTTTTTTCTAAAAATACATCATATGTTATTTTAGAGTTTAGATGTCCACCTTTGATTAAAACAGCCTTGGCACCAAAATTAAGTATTTTTTTTCCTGCGGCAACCATGTCTTCTTTTGAAAAAATTTTTCGATTTGCTAAAATCTCAGCTTCTGGAATATTTGGAGTAATTAAAGATACTTTTTTTAATAATTTACCTTTCAAAATTTTAATGGACTTGTTATCAATCAATCTAGCTCCTCCTTTGGCAACCATTACTGGATCTAGTATAATTTTATTTACTTTTATATTTGCTATAGATTTTAAAACTGCATTTATAACTTTGGTATTTCCTAACATTCCAATTTTAATAGCATCAGGTTTAATATCTTTTGATGTAAATTCAATTTGTTTAGAAATTTCCAAAGGAGAAACTGAAAAAATTGATAAAACTCCTGTAGTATTTTGAGATGTAACTGCTGTTACTGCTGTCATAGCATATGAACCTAAAGAGCTTACAGTTTTAATATCTGCCTGTATACCAGCACCTCCTGAGGAATCTGAGCCAGCAATAATCAATACTTTTGATTTTATTTTCAATTTAATTTATAGATTTTTTTACCAGTTTAATACATTTGGACATTAATTTTTTATTATTCGACTCACACATTATTCTTATTTTTGGTTCTGTACCTGATGGTCTTACCAAAATTCTACCTCTATTTCTTAAAAGTTTTTTTGCTTTCATTATGGACTTTTTACAGTTTTTGGAATTAATAATCGATTTTTTCTTTACATTAATATTAACTAGCTGCTGTGGTATTTGTTTAAAATTATTAAATAGTTCGCTTGCTTTTTTTCCTTTTCTCATGGAATAAAGAACCTCCAAGGCAACAAGTATACCATCACCTGTTGTTGCGAAATTGCCTAAAATAATATGCCCTGATTGTTCGCCACCTAAATTACATTTATTATTTTTCATTGCTTCTTTTACGTATCTATCTCCAACATTTGTTCTAACAAATTTAATCTTTTTTTCTTTAAATAATTTTTCTAAACCATAATTAGACATTAATGTACCTACAACACCACCTTTTAATATTTTTTTTTGTCTCCATCGTAAAGCAATCATTGCAATTATTTGGTCTCCATCAATTATTTTCCCTTTTTCATCACATATGATGATTCTATCCGCATCTCCATCTAAGGAAATCCCAAGATCAACTTTTTTTTTAATTGAAAAAGATTTTATTTTATTTGGAAAAGTTGAGCCACAATTTAAATTTATATTTAAACCATTTGGAGAAGTGCCTATACTGTAAACTTTAGCACCTAATGATTTAAGTATATTTGGTCCAGATTTATAGCCGGCTCCATTAGCACAATCGATTGCTATTTTAAGACCTTTTAATGAAAAATCTTTTGGAAAGTTGCTTTTTAAGATATTAATATAATTATCATTTGCATCTTCTAATCTTTTTACTCTTCCTAATACATCAGGTTTAGTTAAATGCTTTAAAATATTTGTATCAATTAGTTTTTCTATTTTTTTTTCTATTTTGTCTGATAGTTTTAATCCATCTGGCCCAAATAACTTAAGTCCATTATCATAGAAAGGATTGTGTGATGCAGTAATCATAATCCCCAAATTCGCATTCATTTTTTTTGTAAGCATAGCTAGCCCATTGCTTGGCAAAGGACCAAGTGTAAAAACGTGCATTCCTGCAGATGCTAATCCTGAAACAATAGCTGGCTCTAGGGTATACCCAGAAAGTCTTGTATCCTTAGCAATAATTGCTATTTGTTTTTTTTTTTTTAAATTCCTAAAATATGTGCCTGCAGCAAGACCAAACTTAAAAAACATATCGCCATTTATTTTATTTTGATTTACCGCTCCTCTTATACCGTCTGTACCGAAATATCTTTTGATCATGTGTTAAAAATAAGTTTTTTAAATACTTTCATTGCTTGTTTAATTTCGTTTACGTCATGTACTCTAAGGATTTGTACTCCCTGTAATATTGCATATATACAGGATGATGTTGTTCCTCCAATTCTCTCTTTGCTATCATTATTTCCAGATAATCCCTTTATAAATCTTTTTTTTGATAAGCCTAACATTACCGGAAAGCCCAATGAGTGAAAAATAGAAATTTGACTTAATATAGTAATATTATGTTTCAAATTTTTTCCAAATCCTATACCTGGATCTAAAATTATATTTTTATGATTAATTTTTTTTGCTCTTATAAATTCTAATTTTTTTTCAAAAAAATCATATATATCTAATGTTACATTTTTATATTTAGGATTTTTTTGCATTGTTTTTGGTGTTCCCTGCATATGATGTAAAACAAATGGAACTTTTGATACTTGTAATAAATTTATCATTTTACTATCATGACTTAATCCAGATACATCATTAAGAAGATTTATTTTAAAAGGTAAAGATTTTTTTAAAACAAAACTTTTTCTAGTATCTAATGAAATAACAATTTTGTTTTTTTTCGCATAACCTAATTTTGATTTAATTCTATTCCACTCAATTAAGTCATCTATCGTATCTGAATTTGGCCTAGTTGACTCTCCACCTATATCTATAATATCGACTCCATCCTTTTTTAATTTTTTTATTTGTTTATAAGCAGGTTTCGATTTAAAATATTTTCCTCCGTCAGAAAAACTATCCGGGGTAACATTTAATATACCCATTAGTAATGGATATGTTTTAAATTTTATTGTTGAAAGATTTTTTTTTTTAGTAATTTGCTTTAAATCCTTGAGTACTTTTTTTTTTACTTTTGATGGAAGTTTTTTAATATCTTTAATTTTAATTTTTTTTTTTGTTTTTCTAGTTATTAACTCAATTGTGTCGAATGAAATTAATTTGTTGCCGTTAAGTGGAAGACTAATTTTTTTTTTTACTTTTTCTTTTGATATGTTTCCATAATAAAAATTACACGCTTGTGTGTAATATTTTATCATTTAATTAATGAACTATTTTTGGTTTTAGTCCAATTGACCCTAGAGCGGAATCTTTATTGTCACCATCATTTTCAAGGTTTTGTTTGCTCTCTGGATATTTGTTTTTGTTAATGAGATCTTCTATTTCATCACCAGTTAAAGTTTCATAAGTAAGTAAAGCTTTAGCTATCTTATGAAGATCGTTTAACTTTTCAGTAAGAATTTTCGTAGCTTTATTGTAACCTTCATCAATCAATTTTCTTACCTCTATATCAACTTTTCTAGTCATCTCTTCAGACATATTTTGTTGTCTAGCAACTGATCTACCTAGAAATATCTCTTCTTCATTTTCTCCATATTCCATTGGTCCTAATTCTTCACTCATTCCATATTTTGTAACCATTGCCTTTGCGATTTTAGTTGCTTGATTTATATCTGAGCCTGATCCTCCGCCAGCTCCAGAAGTAATATTATCTTTTCCAAATATTAATTCTTCAGCAACTCTTCCACCAAAGCACATTGCAATTTTTGCTTTAAATTCTTTAATTGTATATTGATATTTATCTCTTTCTGGTAAATTCATAACCATTCCTAAAGCTCTACCTCTAGGAATAATTGTTGCTTTATGAATAGGGTCAGAGTTTTCTAAATTAAAAGATACAATTGCATGACCACCCTCATGGTAAGCAGTAAGTTTTTTTTCGTCTTCAGTCATAACCATAGATCTTCTTTCTGCACCCATCATTACTTTATCTTTTGCTTCTTCAAATTCTTCAAAAGTTACTATTCTTTTATTTTTTCTAGCAGCCAGCAATGCAGCTTCATTAACTAAATTTGCTAGATCAGCACCTGAAAATCCTGGTGTGCCTCTCGCAATTGTTCTTAAATTTACATCAGGTGACATATTAATTTTTTTAGCATGCACTTTTAATATCTGTTCTCTACCAATAATATCAGGATTCGAAACAACTACTTGTCTATCAAATCTTCCTGGTCTTAAAAGAGCTGGATCAAGCACATCAGGTCTATTTGTTGCTGCAATAATTATAACTCCTTCGTTTGTATCAAAACCATCCATTTCTACTAAAAGCTGATTTAGAGTTTGTTCCCTTTCATCGTTTCCACCTCCTAGACCGGCGCCCCTACTTCTTCCTACGGCATCAATTTCATCAATAAAAATAATACATGGAGCATGTTTTTTTCCTTGTTCAAACATGTCTCTAACTCTGGATGCGCCAACACCTACAAACATTTCAACGAAATCTGAACCAGATATTGTAAAAAATGGAACTCCCGCTTCCCCAGCTATTGCTCTTGCCAATAATGTTTTACCTGTGCCGGGAGGCCCAACTAATAAACATCCTCTTGGGATCTTTCCTCCAAGTCGGCTAAATTTCCTAGGATCTTTTAAAAATTCTACTACTTCTTCAACTTCTTCTTTTGCTTCCTCTATTCCAGCAACATCCTTAAATGTAACACTGCCTTTAAGTTCATTCATTAATTTTGCTTTGGATCTACCAAAGCCCATTGCTCCTCCCTTTCCCCCTTGCATTTGTCTCATAAAGAAAATCCAGACTGCAATTAATAAAAGCATAGGAAACCATGACAGAAGAATACCTAGAAGCGAAGGCATCTTTTCTTCAAGCGGTGAAGCTGAAATACTCACACCTCTTTCTGATAATTTTTCAATTAAATTAGGGTCGTTAGGTACATATGTAGAAAACTTTTGTCCATTAGAAAAAATACCATTAACATTATTACCTTGTATCTCTACTTGAACTACGCGACCATTTTCTACTTCCGATAAAAATTCAGAAAAAATAATATTATTTTTTTGACTATATGAGCCTTGTGGGTTCTTGAACATATTGTAAAGTCCTAATGTAAGTAAGACTATGATCGCCCACATTGCTAAATTTTTTAAATTCATAAGTAATATTATATTATGTAATTAAGAATTATTATAAATTAAACAAGTGTTAAATTGTGGCAAATTTACCGTTTTTTTGTTTTTTCTTTAGAAACAATTACCGAATTATGTATTTTTTCTATAATTGTGCCACCTAATGTCGCTTTTATATACTGTTTGTTTTTTAACTCTTTAATTAAACTGATCATTTTTTTACCTCTTGGAGGATAATCTTTTTTACTTATATTCTTAAACAAGACTGATAATGACCTAAAAGTAATCTCTTCCGGCATTAAAAAAAAATTAAAGTTAATTAGATATTTGTTTTTATGTAAAAAAGTAACATTATTATAAATGTTCTGATCAACTATCTGGCTAATTGTTTTATTAGTAGAAGATAGATTATTTAAAGTAAGGCTTAATTTCTTAAAATCTAAACCTTGATTTTTCAAACTTAAAATCAATTTTCTTATTCTAATTCTCTGAAAAATTTCTAGCTCATTTGATGGATCTTTGACATAAAACTTGAAAACAATACTTGAAACATAAATTAAGTCTTGTTTAGTTAAATTTAACAATGGTCTAACTACTACAATTTTTTTATCTTTAAAATTAAAAAGTTTTTCAGTTTTTAAAAAAGATGACAGTCCTTCTGTTCCAGAACCTCTGAGTAATCTGCTAAAAAAAGTTTCATACACATCTTCTTGATGGTGACCGGTCAGAATAATTGAGATATTTTTTTTTTTACATTCATTAAATATAAGCTGATAACGCTTTTTTCTTGCCAAACTCTGTAAATTTGAAGTTGGTTTTTTTCCATACCATTGCAAAATTTTTAAATTAATTTTTTTTAACTTTAGTTGATTTTTTACTAATTCCGCTTCTTGTCCCGAATTTTCTCTTAATCGATGATCTACTAAGTAGAAGAAAGGTTGTATTTTTTTATTTTTTTGAAATTTGTAGCATAATATCAAAAAACATAATGCCATACTGTCTGATCCTCCAGAAACAGATACTGCAACTTTACCTGAAATATTTAAATTTTCAAAATTCTTTACAAAATTTGTATAAATTTTAAAAATCTTTTTATTATTAAGAATTTTTTTAAAATTAAAATTTCTAGGTGTTATCTTTTTTACACTCAAACTTTTTTTCTTCATATTTTGCTTTTTGAAGAATAGATTGGGATGCTTCAGGATATTCTTTTTCTATACTTATTATCATCATGCAGCCTTGATCCTTTTCTCCAATTTGAACTAATGATACACCTAATTTTAATAAATTATCAGGTGCTTTTTCACTCTTTGGATATTTTTGATAACCTTCTAAGTAAGCAGAAGCTGCATCTACATATAATTGTCTAATTCTAAAAGTTTCTGCAAACCAATATTGAGCATTTCCTGCAAGATTATGATTTGGGTTTGTTTGTACAAATTCTTTTAACGCTCTTTCAGCGGTGTTATAGTCACCAACTTTCAAAAAGCTTGTAGCAAATTCATATTGTTTTTCTGGTGAGGAGTCTGGCAATAGTTTTTCAATATTCTCAACATTTTCCAAAAGAACTGTTGAAGTTGAATCTATAGATTGTGTTTGCTGTGTTGTTGCTGATGTTGTCATGTCTTTGTAGGATATGCTTCCTAAATCTTGAGGTTCAGATGTGCCTGGTAATATTTTATTATTTTCAGACATATCTTCTGTCAAATTAGCAGCTCCAGTACTTACCACATTACCCATTGTTTTTTCAACTTGCTCAAAACGTAACTGATTATCTGATTGTAGTTTTGTTAATCTGCTTGAAAGTTTATCAAGTTTAAAATTAATTTCTTCGAATTTATTAGTTAAGTCTCTAAATTGATTTTCAATTTCAGATAATTTTAAAAGATGTCTTGTTAAGGCCTCTTCTGAGCTATTATCTGAAATAACAGCTTCTTCATTACTTGTATTTTTTTTTTCAAAAGAATCTGAGTACACGGCTCTTTCCAATGTTTTTATGTCTTGTTGTAAGGCCTCTAGAATTTGTAAAACATTATGATTATCAGAATATAAATTGTTAGAACTTAGACAAAATAAAAAAATGATAAATAATTGTTTAAAAATATATTTCCTTTTCATGCTAGATAATAGTTTTTAGATATAATGATGGCAAAAAAAAGACCCACTACTTTTTATTCAAAGTAATGGGTCTTAAATTAAAAATTATATTATTTAGTTAGCCTTTACAGTTACAGATCTTCTGTTCTTAGACCACGCTAAAGGATTTGAGCCTGAGTCTACCGGTCTTTCTTTTCCATAACTTATTACTGAAATTCTATTCTCTGATATGCCGTAAGTCATCAAATAGTCTTTTGCAGCATTTGCTCTTCTCTCACCTAAGGCTAAGTTATACTCCCTAGTTCCTCTTTCGTCTGCATGACCTTCTAAAACTACGTTGATGTCAGAATTTTTTCTTAACCAAGCTGCTTGCTTTCTTAATGTGTCTCTTGAAGCAGTAGTTAATACTGACTCGTTAGTTGCAAAGAACACTCTATCAGGAACACCGTCTGCTAAATACTCAACAGTATCAGTTCCTGTGTAAACGTCGCCTTGAATTTGTGAATCAATTTTTGATGCTTTTTGAGTAGCGCAAGCTGACAGCAAAAGCGCAAAACACGAGGCTAAAATTATATTTAATGTTGATTTTGTAAATATCATACTGCTCCTTAAAATCTTGTTTATATCCTATTAGTTTCACAACTAGTTAAATCTTTCAAGTTAAGAAATCAACCAAAAATATACTATTTTTAAAAGATATTGGCTAATTAGTCAGCAATGAGGACCAAGATGGGTCTGATGCGTCAGTTTCTGTAATAACCTGTCTTTCATTGTAGCCCGTTAGATCTATTGACCATAATTTAGCTGAAAATCCTTCTCCATCACTATTTGATTTTGTTTCTCTATAAAAAATTAACACTCTTCCATTTGGTGACCATGATGGAGCCTCTTGATAGTAGTTTTCTGTTAATAATCTTTCTCCACTTCCATCTGTTCTCATTACGCCAATATAAAATTTTCCTTTATGAAGTTTGGTAAAAGCAATCAAGTCACCACGTGGAGACCATACGGGTGTTCCATATAATCCGTTTCCAAAAGAAACTCTCTTTACGTTAGTTCCATCACTTTTCATAACATATATTTGTTGATAACCGCTTCTGTCAGAATTAAATGTTATATATTTACCATTAGGTGAATAAGATGGAGATGTATCAATCGAAGGATGATTTGTTATTTTTTCAACCATTCTATTCTCTAAATCCATTGTATAAATATCTGAGTTTCCATCTTTAGCAAAACTCATAATTATTTTTTTTCCATCAGGAGAAAATCTTGGAGCAAAAGTCATTCCAGGAAAATCTCCCACCACTTCTTGTATTCCTGTTTCAATATCCAACAAATAAACTCTTGGAAGATTTTTAAAATAAGAAAGATAAGTGACCATCTGGTTTGTGGGGTTAAATCTTGGAGTTAATACTAACTCATTTCCCAAAGTAAGATATTTTGTATTGAATCCATCTTGATCCATAATTGCAAGTTTCTTTATCCTTTTTGTTTTAGGGCCTTTTTCAGAAACATAAATTATTCTTGTATCAAAGTATCCTTTCTCACCTGTTAATCTTTGATAAATTTTATCTGAAATAATGTGACCAATTCTTCTCCAATTATTTGGAACAGTAGTAAATGCTATCGCTAACATTTCTCGCGCAGCTAAAACATCCCATAATCTAAATTCTACTCTTACTTTATCATCCTTAAATTCTACTTTGCCCGTAATTAAAGCTTGAGCTTTAATTAATGACCAATCTTCAAACCTAGGTTTTAAATGAGCTACATCTGGTTTTTGCAAGAAAGCATCTCTCTCTAGTGGGTTAAATAAACCAGTGGTTCTTAAGTTATTTTCAATTACAGATGAAATTTCACTTCCAATATTTTCTACATTTACCTCTTTTTTTAATTGATTTGTTGTATCATTATCTGAATAAAGTGGTGACACCGCTATAGGTAAAGGATTTAGATTTCCTCTAGTAATATCTACTTCAATAAGCGCATTAAGGTAAGATGGAAATAAAGTTAATATTAATATTATTATTAATTGAATTTTTTTCATTATCCCTCTAACATTTCTCTAGCATCAAAATTTAATTGTAAATCTTTCCACTTTTCATACCCAGTTGTAGGCACTCTAAGAGGTTGGCAAAGTTGTACTGCTCTTAAAGCGCTTTCAGCTAAAACTTTGTAAAATCCTTGACCAGGTTTATTCATTCTTGCATGATCTAATATTTCTGATTTAATCACTGTACCATCTGGTTTAAGTTTTAGTTTTATTCTTACTAATAAATTTTCATTGTAAGGTAAACCCAAAGGTATGCTCCAGCAACCAAAAATTTGAGCCTTAAGAGCATCTTCCTCACTTAAAGTTAAGCCTGTTAACTTCATAGATTCATCCTGAGTTTGGGTAATTTCATCTTTTTTTGCAGTTGTTTCTGCAAAGTTTTCTTTTGATTTGTCAATAAGCGCAGCTATATTATTTGGGTCAAATAACTCCTTTTTTTCAAATTCTGATACTTGTTTAGCTTTATTATCATCTATTTTGGGGTTTTGTTTTTCAGTTTCTATTTCTTTAATTTTTTCTATTTCTTGATCTGGAAGAGGAATTGTCTCTGATTTTTCTTTTTTAACTTTTTTTGGAGGAGCCTGTTCTGAAACAAGTTTTTCTTTTTCTTTTTTAATTTTTTCAATAATTTTTTCAGCTTTTGGTGCAAAAGGGATATTAGTTATGTCAGTGATTTGAATTAATTCTACTGAAACCAAAGGAGGTAGATCAATTGGTTTTTTTGCAATAAAAGGAAGGCTTACAACCGCAATCAATATTACAGATATATGAAAAAAAAATGATATAAGTAAATTTTGAGGCATTTTACTACCTGTCTTTATATGGTTCAGATATCAATGCTACTTTAGTAAATCCTGATCCAGACAACATACCCATAATTTCAAGCACCCTCCCATAATTTATAGCTTTGTCTCCTCTTACGTAAATTCTAGTATCTGTTCTATTTTTAGAAACTGCTAAAATTTTTGCTGTTAAACTATCAAACTCAACCTTAGCTTCTTGAATAAAAATTTCTCCTTTTGAATTGATAGTTAAAGTTAAGGGCTCCTGTTCCTCTGGCAATGAGTCTGCTGAGGTTTCTGGAAGATCAACTTGAACACCGACTGTAAGAAGTGGCGCTGTAACCATAAAAATTATTAATAAAACTAACATTACATCAACAAATGGTGTAACGTTAATCTCGCTCATAGGTTCTCTGGATGATCGACCAAGTTTAAACGCCATTTTAAATTATTGCTATAAATCTTTTAGAAAAGTCTTCTAACTTATTATAATATTTTTTAGCATCACTATTAAATTTATTATATGCAACAACGGCGGGAATTGCAGCAAGAAGTCCTAACGCAGTAGCAAAAAGTGCTTCTGCTATCCCAGGCGCAACGATTGCTAAACTTGTGTTTCTTGAAATGGCTATTGATTGAAATGAATTCATAATCCCCCATACGGTTCCGAACAAACCAATAAAAGGTGCTGTTGCTCCCACGGTAGCTAAAAAGGTAAAATTTTTTTCAATTACAGACATTTGTTTTTCAATATTTGTTGTCATAATATTTGTTAATCTATCACCTAAATTTGACTTAGATTTAGATTTTAAAACAGTTTGCATTGAATCTTGAAATACCATGGCCATTGGATCTTCTTCCATTTCAGATGGTAGATTGTTATAAAAAGTTTCAGCTGATTTTGATCTCCAAAACTTTTCTTCAAATTCCAATGTAGATTGATTTATTTTTTTAAAAAGTCTAAATTTTTCAAAAATTATTGCCCATGAATATATAGAGGCTGCAATTAACATTATAATTACTATCTTTACAATTATATCCGCTCTAATAAATAAGTTAATAATTGAAAAATCTGCACTTGAAGTTAATCCAACTGATTGTGTGGCTATATCCGCTTCCATCAAGCTTTTCTCACACTAAAATGTGTCATGAATATGACTCTTAAATACTCAAAATTATTCGTTTTTATAAGTATTATAATAGTAACTTGCTATTAAAATAGCATCAGCTTTATTTGAGTCTTTTTTTCTTTTTAGTTTATCTGAAACTTTTGGAAATATTTCAATTGCTCTTGAACGACTTGCATCTTTAGAAGTGTTAATTAAATTGAAATATTTCTTCCATTTTACAGGTCTAACGTAATGTATTGGTAGTTTCATTGCAGAGCAAATACCTTTGATTACACCGAATGATTGACCGAAGTTAAACATGCTAGTTACACCTTGCCCTGGCATTGCGGTAACGTGTTCAACTACAACGCATACTTCTTCTTCATTAATTCCAGATAATCGTGATTTAATCTCGTTAAAAAGCTGATTTCCGTTTACTTGTTTTTTATTTTTTTTTCCTTCTGCCATCGAGGGCATTTCAATTATATCTGTTATTTTTCCATCTTCTAAGAAGCAAATTGCTCCTGATATTCCTGGATCAATTCCTATAATAAACATCTAATCTTTAAATTTAACATTGCTGTAAACATTCTGAACATCATCATCATCTTCTATAGTTTCTAAAAAACTAATAATGTCATCTTTTTCATTTCCATCGGTTTCTATAAAAATTATTGGCACCCACTCAATTCCAGTGGATATAAATGAATCTATTTCATTTTCGAGCAATTTTTTTACTTTATATATATTCTCTTTTTCACAATGGATTTCATGAGTATCCTTATAATATGAAATGCAATCCTCTGCGCCGGCTTCTAAAGATAAATCAAGAATTTTTTCCTCAGATATTAAATTATAATCAATTTTAATAACTCCTATTTGTTTAAAATTATGAGAGGCAGATCCTTGAGTTCCTAGGCTTCCACCATTCTTTTGAAATAAAGTCCTAATTGATGAGGCAGTTCTATTCTTATTGTCTGTTAATGTATCTACAATCACAGCTATGTTTTTTGGTCCAAAACCCTCATATCTTATACTTTCAAAACTTGATTGATCTCCAGCTTCAGATTTATCTATAGCTCTATCAATATTGTCCTTGGGCATGTTTGCTGCCCTTGCAGATTGAATGGCCGCCCTAAGTCTTGGATTCATTTCTGGATTTTTATCTCCTAGTTTTGCAGCAACTGTAATTTCTCTAGAAATTTTTGAAAAAATTTTTGATCTAATTATATCTGCTTTTCCTTTTTTATGTTTTATACCTGCCCAGTGAGAATGACCTGCCATAAATTTATTTATTAGTATTTAATACTCCCCCAGTTATAAAATTTTTTATGCTTAAAGCTAAGCCAGTTTTTTGACATATATCAACAATTACTCCACATATCGATGACTCTCCTTTTGAAGGAAAATGTTTTTTTGACTCTTCTTTAAGAAACCTGTTTATAGAATTATTTTTATCCATTCCAATAACAGAGTCATAATCGCCACACATTCCTGCATCGGTCATATAAGCAGTTCCTTTTGACAAAATTCTTGCATCGTTTGTGGGAACATGGGTATGTGTGCCAATTACTAAGGAAGCTTTTCCATCTAAAAAATGTCCCGCTGCCATTTTTTCACTTGTGATCTCGCCGTGTATATCAACAACTAAACAATCATAATCTTTTTTTAATGACTTATTTTCTAAAAATTTTTTTAAAGTTACAAACAAATCATCACATTTTTTCATAAAAACGTTTCCCATTAAATTTAAAACTCCAATTTTTAATCCTGTTCTTGAATTTAAAATTGTAAATCCATCGCCTGGTAAATTTTTGTCCATATTTATAGGTCTTAATAATCTTTTTTGATTTTTTATAAATTCATAAGTTTCTTTTTGATCCCAAATATGATTTCCACTAGTTATCACATCCACGCCACTTGATAAAAACTCATCGAAAATATTTTGCGTTATTCCTACGCCCTCATCAGCGGCATTTTCACCATTTACAATTGTAAAATCAATATTCTCTTCTTTAATAATTTTTTGTAAATTTTGTTTAATTGCGTTACATCCCGTTTGTCCAACTACATCACCTAAAAACAATATTCTCATATTCAAATTTTTTTTTCAGTAATTATTCTATCAAGTTTTTTATCAAATTTGTTAACTGGAAGTTTTTTAATTTTTTGAAAAGAAAAGGCAAGTCCAATTTTATATATTTTATTTAACTTTAAACTTTTTTCAAAATATCTATCATAAAAACCTCCTCCATATCCAAGCCTATTTAGGCTGTTATCATATCCAACTAATGGAACTAAAATCAGATCAGGTACTATTTTTCTAGAAAATTTAAAAGGTTCTGGAATTCCAAGCTTATTCAATTTTAGAGGATCTTTAAATGAATATTTATAAAAATCCATTTTAGAATTATTCTTAATCACTGGAAGACTAATAATATAATTTTTCGTCTCTAAAAATTTTAACAGACTTAAACAATCATACTCATAATTGATTGGTACATAGCCACCTATTACTTTGATATTTTTGTATTTATTTTTTATAAATTCAAAAATATTTAAAATATGCTTTGTACTAATATATAAGTAATTTTTTTTTCTATTATTTAATAGTTTTTTTCTTAAAATTTTTTTCAAAAAATATTCTAATTTCTACTATGAAAAATTATTTTTGTTTATAAATTCTTCGATTTGATTAGATGCATCATCTATAATTTTTTCATAGCCATTATTTAAATTTTCTAACTCACTTTTAAATTGCACTTGTTCTTTTTGTAATGAATTTATTTCTTTATCTTTTTCTTCTTTATAATCATAAACTAAAGATTTAAGTTCTATAAATTTTTTTTTTAATTTTTCAATTTCATCTTTTTTTTCTTCAATTTTCTTTTTTGTTTCAAAATACTCATCCATTAAAGTAATAGAAGTAATTAGTAATAGTTTGTTCTCTCCTAAATTTCCAAGTTTAGATTTAAGTTGGTTAAATTTTTCACTTAAGTTTTGTGATAACTCTTTTAGATGCTCCTCTTGCCCATCTTCACAAGACAACAAAAAATCTTTACCATTAAATTTTATATTTACATTTGCCATTTATCTATTTCTTCAATTAAATACTCTGTCTCTTGGTTTAATTCATCAATTTTTTGATTAAACTCAGTTTGTTTTTGTTGGTCTTTTTTTTTGCCATTTTCAAGTCCCTCAATTTTTTTTTGAGCATTTTCTAATTCTTCCGCTAAAGATTGATACTTTTCCTCTAATATGTTTTTTTCAATTTTTAATTGATTTTTGTGAATCTTTAGGTCTTCTATTTCTAATTGTCCTTTTTTTTGAATTTGAGAATTATCAAAGTTATTCAGCTTATCTAATAACTCGTAAAGTTTTTTTTCTTTTTCCTGAAAAGATTTCATATATATAAATATATTATTAAATTGTACTATCAGAGTCTACATAGGTCAAAATTTGAATAAAATTAACAAAGAATTAGCTAACGCAATTAGATTTCTATCTATTGATGCCGTTCAGAAAGCAAATTCGGGTCATCCCGGTATGCCTATGGGAATGGCTGATGTGGCTACAATTCTATTTAAATATTTCTTAAAATTTGATCCAAAAAATCCTAGCTGGCTTAATAGAGATAGATTTATTTTATCTGCTGGACATGGATCAATGTTATTATACTCATTGTTATACCTAACTGGCTACAAAAGTATAACTTTAAAGGACATTAAAAATTTTAGGCAGCTTGACTCTATTTGTGCTGGACATCCTGAGTATCATCCAAATACTGGGATAGAAACTACAACCGGTCCATTAGGACAAGGTATATCTAATGCTGTAGGTTTTGCTTTAGCTGAAGAAATTTTAAAAAAGAAAATTGGAAAAAAAATAATCAATCATAAAACTTATGTTTTGGCAGGCGACGGTTGTTTGATGGAAGGAATAAGTCATGAAGCGTTGAGTCTAGCTGGTCATTTAAAATTAAAAAATCTAATTTTACTTTTTGATAACAATTCAATTTCTATAGATGGACCAACTAATTTGGCAGTTTCAGATGATCACAAAAAAAGATTTAATAGTTACGGTTGGGATTTTTTAAAAATAAATGGCCACAATGAGAAAGAAATATTTAGGGCTTTAAAAAAAGCACAAAATTCTAAAAAACCAATCGCCATTTCCTGTAAAACAACAATTGGTTATGGATCGCCAAATAAAGGTGGAAAGGCATCTTCTCATGGGAGTCCACTTGGTGAGGAAGAAATTAAATTAGTTAGAAAAAATTTAAAATGGAAACATGAACCTTTTATAATTCCTGACAAAATATTTAACGAATGGAGAGCTATAGGGTATAATGCGTCAAAAAAGGCTAAGCGTGACGAAAAAAATAATCAGAAAAAACTATCTAAATTAGTTTCATTTAAAAATAATTTACTAAGAGAACCAATTTATTCAGTTATAGAAAAAACTAAACAAGATTATTTAATATCTTTAGATCCAATGGCAACAAGAAAATGTTCTGAAAAATTTTTAGAAATTATATCAAAGGTACCAAATATAATTGGTGGATCTGCAGATCTAGCAGGATCAAACAATACAAAAACAAAAGAACATAAAATTATAAAACCAGGAAATTTTTCTGGTAATTATATTCATTATGGTGTGAGAGAACATGCAATGTGTGGTGTGATGAATGGAATATCATTACATAGTGGATTAATTCCTTATGGAGGAACATTTTTAATTTTTAGTGATTATTGCAAACCATCAATCAGACTAGCTGCTATGATGAAGCAAAGAGTAATATATATTTTTACTCATGATTCTATTGGACTTGGTGAAGATGGACCAACACATCAACCTATCGAGCAATTAACTAGTTTAAGATCTATTCCAAATTTAAATGTATTTAGACCCGCTGATATGATTGAAACTTTTGAATGTTGGCAGTTAGCTCTTGAAAATAAAGAAACACCAAGTGTGATTGCATTAACTAGACAAAAAATTGAACCTGTTAGAAAAAAAAACAGTTCTAAAAATCTTTCTTCGAATGGTGCTTATGAAATCTTAAGAACTAATGATGAAATAAAATTAACAATACTATCATCTGGCTCTGAAACAAGTCTTGCATGTGAGATTAGTCATAAATTGGCCACAGAAAATATTTACTCAAAAGTTATTTCAATGCCTTGTCAGGAATTATTTGATCAACAAAAAGAAGATTATAGAAGAAACATTTTAGGTGAGACTGATCTGGTTGTATCAATTGAAGCGTCTGAAACTAATTTTTGGAAAAAATATACTGGCCCACAAGGTTTAAATTTTGGAATTAACGGTTTTGGAAAAAGTGCACCATATAAAAAGATATATGACAATTTTAAATTAAATGTAGAAAGTATAACAAAAAAGATTAAACAAAAATTATGAAAATGAAAGTTGGAATTAATGGAATGGGAAGAATTGGACGAATGATAGTCCGATCTATAATAGAGAGCAAATATTCAAATATTGAAATTAAACATATAAACAACAGGACAAATTCTGAAGCTTGTTCAAATCTTTTAAAGTACGATTCTATACATGGAAAATTTAACGCTGAGGTTAAATTTGATAAAAATCATTTAATAATCAACAATAATAAAATTACTTTTACTGAAGAAGAAGACTTAAATAAAATAAATTGGAAAAAATATGATGTTGATTACGTTTTTGAATGTACGGGTAAATTTAACTGTAAAGAAAAATTACTGCCTCATTTAAAAAATGGTGCAAAAAAAGTTATAGTTTCAGCTCCCTGTAAAAATGCTGACAAGACTGTTGTATTTGGAGTTAATGAAACTGAGATAAAAAAAGAAGATACCATTATATCTGCAGCTTCATGTACAACAAACTGTCTTGCACCAGTAGCTTATGTGTTAAATGAAAATTTTGAAATTGAAAAAGGATTCATGACAACTATTCATTCTTTTACTAGTGATCAAAGAATTTTGGATAATTCTCACAAAGATCCAAGAAGAGCTAGGTCTGCAAGTCAATCAATAGTACCAACTTCTACGGGAGCATCAAAAGCAATAGGTGAAATAATTCCATCACTAAAAGGTAAGTTAGAAGGTATTGCTATGAGAGTTCCAACTCCAAATGTATCCTTGATTGAGTTAGTCTTTTGCACAAAAAAAGATTTATCAATTGAAAAAATTAATTCTGCGTTTCAAAAGTTTATTGAAAAACAAAAGAAAAATGTGCTTGAAATAACTAGTGAAAAACTTGTTTCTATTGATTTTAATCATAATCCCGCCTCCTCAATTGTTGATGCAAGTTTAACAAATGTGGTAGGTAAAAATATGGGTAAAATTTCTGCTTGGTATGATAATGAATGGGGTTTTTCAAATAGAATGTGTGATATAGCAGAATACCTTCATAAAATTTCCTAATGAAAAAAATTCATGATCTGTCTTTATCTGAAATTGAGCTTAAAAAAATATTACTTAGATTAGATCTAAATGTACCAATGGAAAATGGTAATATTATTGATTTTACTAGAATTGAAAAGATTATTCCTACTTTAATATTTTTATTAAAAAATAATACAAAAATAATAATAATTTCCCATATAGGAAGACCAAAAGGTAAAACTAGTGAACTTATGTCGCTTAAACCAATCGCTGAAAAATTAGAAAATATATTAAAAAATTCTCCTGACGCTAGTTTTCTTTATGGCGCAGGTCAAACTATAAGGTTATTAAAAAAGGACTTAAAAGAAATTACCAAAGAAGAACTTTTTATCAGTAAAGATGAAAAAATAGTTATGCTTGAAAACATAAGATTTTATGAAGAAGAAGAAAACAATGATGACAATTTTGCAAAAAAACTATCCTCTTTGGGTGACATTTATGTAAATGATGCATTTTCGTGTTCACACAGATCTCACGCCTCTATAGATAAAATCACTAAATATTTACCTTCTTTTGCTGGAATTCAGTTCAATGAAGAAATTGGAGCATTAAAAAAAATTACTTCTGAGATAAAAAAACCAATCACCTGTATTATAGGTGGTTCAAAAATATCTACGAAGATTAATATTATTAAAAACTTAATACCAAAACTTGATAACATTATAATTGTTGGTGGAATGGCTAATAATATTTTGAAATATAAAGGTTATTCTATTGGAAAATCAATCGAAGAGGAAAATTGTGAAACAATTGTAGATGAGATTTTTAAGACTGTAAAAAAATACGGTTGTTCTTTAATTTTCCCTGAAGATGTTGCGGTTGGCAAAAATAAAGGGGACTCTCCAAAAATAAAAAAAATAAACGAAATTAAAAATGATGATTTAATTTTAGATATTGGTCCAATAACTATAAATAATATTAAAAATATAATTGAAACAAGTAAAACAGTTTTATGGAATGGTCCAGCTGGATATTTTGAAAATCCAGATTTTAGAAAAGGTAGTTCTGAAATTGCAAAAAAAATTGCAGAAAGAAGTAAAGATAATTCATTTTATTCTGTTGCTGGAGGTGGAGACACAATTGCGGTTTTAAATTTGACAGACACTCTAAAATATTTGAATTTTAGTTCAACTGCTGGTGGAGCATTTTTAGAATATCTTGAAGGTAAAGAGTTGCCTGGTATAAAGGCTCTTAGCTAATGACTGAACTAAATAAAATTTCACTTAAAATTTTATCAGACGGAAAAGGTATTCTTGCTGCTGATGAAAGCACAGGAACAATGACTAAAAGACTTGAGTCTGTAAAAGTTCCATCAAATGAAGAAAATAGACTTCTGTTTAGAAAAACACTTTTCTCTTCTGAAAGTATGAAAAACTGTATTGGTGGAGTGATATTATATGACGAGACAATAAAACAATCTAGTGAATCTAAAACAATACCAGAAATAATAAATGCAAGTGGAGCAGTGGTAGGTATAAAAGTAGATACTGGAGCAAAAACTCTGGCTGGTTCTCCTGAAGAAAAGATCACCGAAGGTCTAGATGGATTAAGAGAAAGATTAAAAAAATACTACGAACTTGGGGCAAGATTTACAAAATGGAGAGGTGTTTATACAATTTCAGAAAATTATCCCAGCAAATTATCTATTCATTCAAATGCCCATGCTTTAGCAAGGTATGCAAAACTTGTCCAAGAATGCGAAATGGTTCCAATTGTTGAGCCAGAAGTTTTAATGGATGGAAAGCATTCTGCTAAAACATGTTTTGAAAAAACTTCTGAAGTTATAAAAAAATGTTTCGAAGAATTAATGCTTCATAAAATCGATTTAAGTGGATTAATATTAAAACCAAATATGATTTTAGATGGGACGAATACTACAAAAAAAATCAGCAATGAAGAAGTTGCAGATTTAACATTAAAATGCTTAAAAGAGTCAGTGCCTCAAGAAGTTCCTGGAATAACTTTTCTTTCAGGAGGTCAAAGTGAAATTGAAGCTACAGAAAATCTTAATTTAATAAATAAGAAAAATAATACTAATTTTATTATGACTTATTCTTACGGAAGAGCATTACAGCAAAGTGCGTTAAAATACTGGTCGAAAGATATTAAAAATATAGCAGGTACTCAAAAAATCTTTGATCATCGAGCAAATATGTGCTCACTTGCATCCCAAGGAAAGTGGTCAAAAGAACTTGAAATCCAGGGCTAAATTTATTTACTTAATATCTCCTAATAAAATTAATACAAATTTTTATAATGATTTATTATCAGTTCTAGAAACTAGGAAAGTTAAGTATTTTCAATTGAGATTAAAAAAAGTCTCGAAGAATAAAATTTTAATAGTTTCAAAAAAAATAAAAAAAATTTGTAAAGCTTTTAAAGTAAAATTTATCATCAATGATAGTCCATTGGTTGCTAAAAAAGTAGGTGCTGACGGATGTCATCTAGGCCAGACTGATATGAGTATAAAAGATGCAAGAAAAATAATAAAAAACAAAATTATTGGAGTAACTTGTCACAATTCATTAAAATTGGCTAAAGAAGCAATTAAAAATAAAGCTAATTATATTGCTATTGGAGCTTTTAACAGAAGTAAAACAAAACGCCAAAAATACAAAGCTACTATTAATGACCTCAAAAAAATTAGAAGTATTTCAAAAAAACCAATAGTAGCAATAGGTGGCATTAACCAAAATAATTACAAAAAACTTTTGTTGAATAAAGCTGACTTTTTAGCTATTTCAAGCTTCATTTGGAAAAATAAAAAATTAAAACCAATAGAAGCTATAAAAAAAATAAAATGAAAATATCGGCCAACGAAATAAAAACTGGAATGATAATTGAACATAATAATGATTTATGGGAAATATTGAAAACCCAACATGTAAAACCTGGAAAGGGAGGAGCGTTCAACCAGATAGAAATGAAAAGTATAAATAAAAATACTAAGTTAAATGAAAGATTTAGATCAAGTGACAATGTAGAAAGAGCTATAGTAGAAGAGATAGATTACAATTATTTGTATGAGGATAAAAATGATTTTTACTTTATAAATAATAAAACATTTGAACAGGTATGTTTAAAAAAAGAACTTATAGGAGAAAAATCGAAATTTCTAACTGAAGGATTGGAAGTTAAAATAGGGATGTATAATGATATTCCAATTAAAATTGACCTTCCTAATCAGATAGAATGTAAAATTGAAACAACTGATGCAGCTATTAAAGGACAAACTGCAGCTTCATCTTATAAACCTGCGCTGCTAAATAATGGCTTAAATATACTTGTGCCTCCATTTATAGAAAGTGACGATACTATAATTGTAGATACAAGAAATTTAGAATACGTAAAAAAAATTTAATATTAATGAAATCTATTTCGCCAAATTTAAATATTATGATTAAAGCATGTGAGAAGGCTTCAAAGATATTAATTAGAGATTTTGGTGAAATAGAAAACCTTCAAGTATCCGTTAAGGGACCAAAAGACTTTGTAACAAATTCTGATAAAAAAGTTGAGCAAGTATTAATTAGAGAATTATCAAAAAAAAAATATTCAATTATTAGTGAAGAGACAGGAACTATAATTAGAGATAACAGCAAAGATTTTTGGATAATAGATCCTATAGATGGAACAACAAATTTTTTACATGGAATTCCTCATTTCTGTATATCTATAGCGCATGTTTGTGATAATCAAATTATGTCTGGTGTTATTTTCGATCCCATAAAAAACGAGATTTTTTATGGAGAAAAAAATGGTGGAGCTTATTTTAATAATCAAAGAATAAGAGTTTCAAAAAAAAATAATTTTAATGAATGTTTATTTGGATCCAATTTGGACAGTATAAATAATTTTGAATTAAATATGAGAATCAGCGGTAGTGCTGCTCTTGACTTGGCTTATGTGGCAGCAGGTAGGCTAAATGGATTTTTTCAAAAAAAACTAAATATATGGGATATAGCCGCAGGTATTATAATTTTAGAAGAAGCTGGAGGTAAAATTAGCCCATTGAATAATAAAAAAATTAAAAACCACTTAGTTATTGCATCTTCTGAAAATATTTTTGAAGATTTAAACAAAATACTTGTAAACTTTTAATTGTTTTATAAGAAAGTTTTGCTATAAATCGCGCTATGAAAAAAAAAATACATCCAAACTATCACAATATTAAAGTCCAAATGACTGATGGTACCCAATTTGAAACAAAATCAACTTGGGGAAAAGAAGGAGATGTTCTAAAACTAGAAATTGACCCTAAATCTCATGCTGCGTGGACAGGTGGAAATCAGAAAATTTTAGACAAAGGACGTGTAAGCAAGTTCAATAAAAAATTTCAAAACTTCAGATCAGCTAAATAATTTATTTAATGACAAAAGCACCATTAATGCCAGTTGCAACAGCTGTTTGGTTACTTGATAATACCTCTCTTACATTTAAACAAATAGCAGAATTCTGTAAAATGCATGAAGTAGAAATTCAAAGTATAGCCGACGGCGAAGTTGGAAAAGGTATAGTTGGATTTAATCCTATAATTGCTGGACAATTAACCAAAGAAGAAATTGAGTTATCTAGTCAAGATCAAAATAGACCTCTTCAAATTATTGAAAATGAAATTAATATTAAATCAGAGAAAAATAATAATAAAAAATATGTACCTCTGTCAAAAAGACAGGACAAGCCAGACTCGGCTTTATGGCTAATTAAAAATCACTCAAAATTAAAAGACTCGCAAATAGCTCGATTGGTAGGAGTGACAAGCGGCTCTGTAAAAGCGATTAGAAATAAAAGTTATTGGAATTATAATAATCTAAATCCAAAAGACCCCGTCGCAATGGGACTATTTTCCCAGAAGGATCTTTTAGATTCAATTGAGAAAGCTGATAGAAGAATTAAGAGAGAACAAAAATTAAAACAATAGTTTGTTTATAAGAAAAAAATAGACAAACTAAATATATGGTGATAGTTAGTCACTTTTTTTGGAGGTCGTTATTAAAATAGAAGTTAAAGACAATAATGTTGAGCAAGCTTTAAGAGTTTTAAAAAGAAAACTCCAAAAAGATGGTTTTTATAAAATCATTAAGCTAAAAAATACTTACGAAAAACCTTCAGAAAAGAAAAAAAGAATTTTACAAGAAAATATAAAAAGAGTTAAAAAACTTAATAAACTCAAAAATAGAATTTAAATACCGCGGGGTGGAGCAGTCTGGTAGCTCGCAAGGCTCATAACCTTGAGGTCGGCGGTTCAAATCCGTCCCCCGCAACCAATTTTGATGAATATAATTAATTTTTCACAAAAAACAATTTCACATTCAAATAAAATATTAGTATTTTTATTTTGTACTTTTCCTATTGCTATA
>CACLIZ010000011.1 GCA_902607115.1 uncultured Pelagibacteraceae bacterium
CCGAAGTAAAGGATGAGTCTGGATTTTCAACAGATTCTCTAACTTTCATTCTATATAAGCCGAAAACGCCAATAAATATATGAATTAACAATAAAAAAATAAAAAAACCATTCAAACCAAACCATTCCATGAATAAAGAACAAAGAATTGGTCCACTTATGGCTCCTATTCCAAAAACTAATTGAAGTCCGCCACCTGCTGCAACAAATTTTTCTTTCGGCACATAATCATTTGTGTGTGCAAGATTAAGAGAAAATAGTGGCAAGCATAAAGAAGTGTAAAGTCCTACAAATATGAAGAATATAATTTTTTTAAAATCAAATTCATTCATCCAATAAATATTTTGTATTGGATCATTAGATGTTAATATTGAGAGGAAAGCTAAAGTCGCGCTAGCAAATGTAGTAATAACTATTACTTTTCTTCTATCATAGATATCTGAAAAATATCCAATTGGAACTTGACCAAACGCTCCAGCGATAGTTGAAATAAATAATAATATTGAAGTCTCCAAAAGAGTAAAATTAGCTTTTGTAGCATATACTGAAATAAGAGAAAAGAAAGCAGCATGTATTAATCCTGTTGCAAAAGAACTTAAAGTTCCTAAAGGAGAAATTTCGTACAATTCTTTAATACTTATAGTTCCAATTTTTTTAAATTTTGGTGCGGGTCTTTTTGTTAGAAGTATAGGAACCAATGCTAGTGATAATAAAACTGAAACTAAAATAAATGGTTCATATGATATTGGATCACTAATATTTAATAAAAGCATGCCAAGAGCTAATCCAAAAAACATCACTATCATGTAAGTGGATAATAGCTGTCCTCTATTTTTGTTTGTTGCTCTATCATTAAGCCAACTCTCCGCAACTACAAAACAACTAACCATGCTAATACCAGTAATAAATCTACTTATTATCCACATTAATGGATTAACATAAGTGACAGCAATTAAAGCACTAAGCGATGCAAGAGATGCGAAAGCAGCAAAGACTCTGATGTGTCCAACTTTTTGAACTAAGTTTGGTGTTGTTTTTGATCCTATAAAATATCCAACGAAATATCCTGACATAACAATACCTGTCGTTAGAACGCTAAATTCTTCAAACACAGATCTGATACCCATAATTTGCATTTGCAAACCATGTGCAACCATCATAATTCCTATTCCAAGGAATAAAGCCCAAGATTTTTTAACTTCTTTTTGCATATAAAAATTTATTTTGTGCGGTAAGTAGATTTTAATTGTGTTTTTTTAATGGCTAAGAAAGAATGAATTGCAATCGTTATTATGATAACAATTCCTCCCAAGATAGTCTCCGATGAAGGCTGTTCTTTAATTATCATCCATACCCAAATTGGTCCTAGGATTGTCTCTAGTAGAAAGAACAAATTTACCTCTGCTCCCGTAATAAATCTTGGTGCTATTGTTACCAAAACAAATGGTATAGCTACACACATTACACACATTAAAGGAACATAAATTAAATCTCTTCCTAATAATTCAAAATTTTCAACAAAGAAAAAAGCAAAGATGGCCACGCACAGTTTGCCTATCACAGCTGAAGGCACAAGATCTCTATCTTTGGCATATCTTGCTAGAGTAGCGTTACAAGCTAAACCAAATGCTGTAGCTAAACCCAATAGATCCCCATAGATATTACCTAATTTAAGTGAGTCATGAAAAATGTATACACATGCAGTAAATGTGAGCAATATAGCTATCCAAGTTTTTTTATCAGGTGTTTCTTTTAAAAATAAAGCTCCCAATATAGCTGAAAGCATAGGGGCCAAAGCAATCATTACCAAAGTATTAGCAACGTTAGTATTTTGGATAGATATTAGGAATGTAATATTACAAGTAGCGAAGCTTATTACATAAAATATTCCTGGAATACCAATACCTATTAAAGCTTTTAAAAAATTTTTTTTATAAAAAAACAATAGTCCTATTAAAACTACCAAAAAGGGTATAGCCCCTCTATAGAATAACATTCCCCATGTTTCTATGTTAGACAATCTTATCAATAATGAGTCTGGAGTAATAAACATAACAGCCACAAAAGCCATTAATGAACCTTTTTGTTGGTTAGATAGATTTTGAATCACTTTATGCCTTTCCAAAGTAATTTTTGCCAAGTCTATTACAGCATTATAAATTTTTTAAATAACTTTCTACTTCCTCTAAATTTTTTAATTTAGTAGAGCATGTTTGTTTTTTACAAATTATAATATAATCTTCGTTATCATCTTCTTTATATATAATTGTAGATTTATCCATAAAATTTTTAACAACTAATTTTTTGATTTTGCTAATAGTTTCAGGATTTTTTGAATTAACTGTAACAGAGATATTTTCTTCACAAATATCTAAAATTTTAATGTAGCTAAACATTTGTGAAAAATTAGAATTTATATGTGAGTGAAAGGATTTAGATAATATGTCTATTTTATCGTTCCATTTTTGATCCCCTAAAATATTAAATAGTTTATTACAAATAAATAAATAAATACTATTTCCGTTTGGTATGTTGTTATCATTTAGATCAATAGGCTCTACAAAAAGATCATTAAATTGAATCTTGTTTTTTTGTAAAATCTTATCATTAGAGTTAAAAAAACTATTCCAAGCTTCACTCATTAAGCTTTCACATTTTTTTAATGATGATTTATCATTTTTAAATTCATACATAGTTAATAATAATAAACAAAAATAAACATAATCTTCTAAGAAAACATTTATTTCTTTATTACCATCGTAACAATGAAAGATTTTATTTTCATATAATTGAGAAAGATTATTAAATTTCATAGTAGATTTTTCATATAAAGTCTTATCATCCAATAATATTGATGAATAAAAAGTTACATATGTCCAAAAAGAATTAAGATCAGTTTGTGATTTGTCGTCAAAAAAAGGCTTATTTCTTTTTTTTCTATTTTCCAAGAGATTTTTTTCAAGTTTAATTATACTATCTTCACTATAATTTATATCCAAATTCTCTATTAAAATATTTGACCCTTCGAAATTTCCTTGTTCGGATATTTGGTATTTTTTTTTAAATAACTCTATGTTATTTCCCAATAGTTCATTTAATTCTTTATAAGTCCAAATATAATATTTTCCTTCAATACCATCACTATCGGCATCATATGCAGTACCAAGTAAATTATTTTTTGTAACAAATTCAGAATTTATAAAGTTAATTGTTTGCTTCATTTTATGTTTTAGATAGTTATTCTCTTTTTGATTAAGGTAATTATTTAGTAAATTCACATATTGAATATTATCGTAAAGCATTTTTTCAAAATGAGGGACAATCCATTTTTCATCAACAGTGTATCTTGATACTCCACCTTCTAAATGGTCATAAATTCCCCTAGAGGAAATACTTAAAAGCAATTTTTCAACAACTTCTAAATATTTTTTATTTTTTGTTTTTTTGTAAAAGTGTAAAATTGCATCAAAAATATAAAACTGTGGAAATTTCGGCGCACCTTTAAAGCCACCATTAACTTCATCTGTATAATTTATTATTTTTTCTACATAAGGTTCTAAATCTTGCTTAAGAACTGAATTTTTTTTATTAAGTTCTCTAAAAACCATTTTCATTTGATTAGCTTGATTTAAAATTTTATCTCTATTTTCTTGATATACTTTTGAAACATTTTCCAAAACATTGATAAAGCTAGGTCTTCCGTGCAGTTCTTTGGGTGGAAAATAAGTTCCACCTGTAAATGGTACAGCATTTTCATCCAAGAACATTGAAAGTGGCCATCCACCTTGCGCGCCAGTTAATATAGATAAGCTTCTTTGAAATATAAAATCAAGATCAGGTCTTTCTTCTCTATCAACTTTTATATTTATGAATTTTTCATTCATGATTTTTGCTGTTTCAATATTTTCAAAGCTTTCATGTGCCATTACATGACACCAATGACAGCTTGCATATCCAACACTTAAAAATATTGGTTTTTTTTCACTTTTTGCTTTTTCTAAAACCTCTTTTTTCCATGGTAGCCAGTTAACAGGGTTGTCTTCATGTTGTTTTAGATAAGGACTCTGTTCGTTTTTTAATTGATTTTCCATAAATTAAATTTATTGAAAGTATATAATATTGTTGATAATGTAATGAAAGCGCTCATTTATATCTAATTGCAGGCGCTATACAAAACCTGCTAAAGCGATGCTATCAACCACCGCATTAGTAGGTGGTTTTTTTTTACCAAAATAAAAAGAAACCGGGTGATTTGACCATATTGTGCACCCTGCATTTGGCTAAAGCACTAAAAAGGAGAAGGGGTATCATGCTTTATTTGCCCTCATTTAAATTTATGAACTTCTTCTCCTGTTATTAAAAAGGAGAAGAACATGTTAAAGGAAAATCTAAAAGATAGATTAGATAAAGGACCTGTAATTTGTGCTGAAGGTTTTTTATTTGAAATAGAAAGAAGAGGATACATGGCTTCTGGTGAATTTGTACCTATGGTATCATTAGATCATCCGGAAGTTTTGGAAAATTTGCATAAAGAATTTCAACATGCAGGTTCGGATATTGTACAAGCTTTTACGTATAATGGTCACAGAGAAAAAATGAGAGTAATTGGAAAAGAAGAATTACTCGAACCATTAAATAGAGCAGCACTAAAAATTGCAAAAAAAGTTGCAACAAATCCAATAGGTGAAAAAGAAAACTTAATGGCTGGAAATATTTCAAATTCAAATATTTGGAATCAATATGATAAAAAATCAAAGTTAGAAGTTGAAAAAATGTTTCGAGAAATGGTTGGCTGGGCAGTAGACGAAGGGGCAGATATTTTAATTGGTGAGACTTTTTATTATGCCGAGGAAGCGTACACAGCTTTAAAAGTAATAAAAGAAAGTGGACTTACATCAGTTATTACAATAGCTCCTTATGGACAAAATATAATGAGAGATGGAGTTTCTATACTTGATGCCTGTAAAGAATTGGAACAGCAAGGAGGTGATGTAGTGGGTATGAATTGTCATAGAGGACCCAATACAATGCTTCCTTATCTTAAAGAGATTAGAAATGCACTAAAGTGTCATGTAGCTGGGTTACCGATTAATTATCGAACAACTGATGGTCATCCTACTTTTTTTAATTTACCAGACAATAATGGATGTAGTTGTAATACTCCTCATGAAACTACATTTCCTACAGCTTTAGATCCGATGCAATGCAGTAGATATGAAATTAGACAATTTGCAAAAGAAGCATATGATTTAGGAATAAATTATTTAGGTGTTTGTTGTGGAGCAAACCCAATGTTAATAAGAGAAGTTGCTGAAGCAGTCGGACTAACAGTTCCTGCAAGTAAATATAAAGAAAAAATGGACAATCATTATATGTTTGGAAAAAATAAAAGAATTCCAAAGCATATAAAGGATTACAGAAATAAAGCCTAATGATGAAAGAAAGGTTTTCTTGAAAAAATATTTCTTACCATTGGCTCAAATTCTTCTAGGGACATCGATTTATAATTTGGGTCAAATGATGATTGGTCATATTTTTCACAAAAATCTATAGTAGCTTTATAATATTTATGATCTTTATATTTATCTCTTGCATTTTTATCACCACCTAGATGATCTGCGGTATAGTAAGTTTGGAACAAACCATGCTTTTCAACAATCCAATGGGTTTTTTCTGAAACATAAGGTCTTAATACTGCGGCAGCATACTGAGAATGATTCATTGGCGCAAGTTCATCTCCGATATCATGCAATAAAGCAGCAACAACCATTTCTTCACTTTCTCCATTTTTGAAAGCTCTTGTCGCTGTTTGCAAAGAATGTTCTAATCTTGAAACTTTATAACCTTCAAGAGTACTATTCAGACTATACATAAATTTTAAAACTCTATCTGCAGTTTTTCTTTCGAAATCTTTTTCATGTTTTTCTAAAAGAAGATAATCTTCTTTTGTTCCATTTTTCATTTCTGTAAAGCTAACTTTTTTCATTGTTAATTATTTGATCCCGTGCTTAATAATGACAATTGAGTTATTTTATTGTCACCTAATTCATCAATAATTTCAACAGGATAATCACCTGTAAAATAGTGATCTGTTAGCTGAGGGTAAGTATTGTTTCTTTTTTCAAATCCCATAGCTTTATACAAGCCATCAATAGATAAAAATTTTAAAGAGTCAGCTCCAATATATTCACGTATTTCTTCTACTGATTTATTTGCGGCTAGGAGCTCTTTTCTTGTAGGCATATCAACACCGTAAAAATCAGGATATTTTATTTCAGGGCTAGCTATTCTTACATGTATTTCTTTAGCACCTGCATCATAAAGCATTTTAACTATTTTATGTGAAGTTGTTCCTCTCACTAATGAGTCATCAATTAAAATTAACTTTTTATCTTTTATTGAACTTTTGTTAGCATTTAGTTTCAGTTTTACACCTAAACTTCTTATTTTTTGAGCAGGTTCAATAAAAGTTCTACCAACGTAATGATTTCTGATTAGACCTAAATCAAAATTTATTTTAGTTTTTTGACTATAACCCAAGGATGCTGCATTTCCCGAGTCTGGTACTGGCACGACAAGATCTGCCTCTATATTATCTTCAATTGCCAACTGTTCCCCAAATTTTTTTCTAAATTCGTATGTTGTTTTACCATTTAAAATACTGTCAGGTCTTGAAAAATAAATATACTCAAATATACAAGGCCTCGGTTTTTTTGGAGGATATGGTTTTATACTTTTAAGCTTATCATTTTCTATGATTACAACTTCTCCATTTTCTACTTCTCTTAAAAATTTTGCACCAATGATATCTAAGGCACATGTTTCAGAAGCAAGTACATAAGAATTTTTAATTTTACCAATTACCAACGGCCTTATGCCTAAAGGATCTCTCACTCCTATAAGTTTATTTTGCGCAAGCATTACTAGTGCATAACCACCTTGTATTTGAAAAATTGCGTCAATTACTTTATCAGTGGTTTCAGATCTTTTTGATTTTGCAATTAATTGAATTATTACCTCTGTGTCAGATGTCGAATAAAATATGGCTCCTTCTTTTACAAGTTTTTTTCTAATAGTTAGTGCATTTGTAAGATTGCCATTATGAGCCACTCCTATACCCCCAGCATTAGTATCTGCAAAAAAAGGCTGAATGTTTCTGAGTGTAGTGCCACCTGTTGTGCTATATCTATTGTGCCCAATTGCAAATTTTCCAGGTAATTTTTTTAATACTTTTTCTTTATTAAAGTTATCACCAACTAGTCCATATCTTTTTTCAGAGTAATATTTTTTTTCGTCAAAGGAGACAATGCCACATCCTTCTTGACCCCTGTGTTGAAGAGCATGCAGGCCTAGAGCAGTTAATGCAGAAGCATCGTCGTAATTGCTTATTCCAAATACTCCACACTCTTCTTTTATTTTTGGACTATAGTTCTTGAACTTTTTCTTTAGCATCTTCGTATTCTTTTTTGTCTGGAAATTCTTTTATAAGATAGTTACTTCCTTTTTCAACGAATTCAAAGGTGAAAGATCTATCCATGTCAATTGGCCATTTAGTAGAATTATAAATTATATCTATGGTTGCAAATATACAGACAGAAATAACATAACCTCTAATGAAACCAAAAAACAATCCAAAAACTTTATCCAACCCACCTATACCAGTATATGTCACGGCTTTACTAATACCTTTGTTAATTAACAGTATGATAAATATAACAACTATAAATAAACAGATTCCAAGAGTTATATCTAAAACATGCTCATTATCTATTATATCCTCTACGTATGGTTTTGATTTAGGAAATAAAAATAATGTTATTACATACGCAAGCAACCATTTAGAGGCTGACAAGATACTTAAAACAAAACCTTTTTTATAACATTTAATTAGAGATAAAATAGTTATGGCAAAGTAAATTATATCAAAAGAGGAAAATTTTTTAAATAAGTCTAAAAAAACTTCCATATTTTAATTTAATCCAAAAGGTTTAAATCTAATTAATAGTGCAGGTAATAAAGTTAAAACAGATATCATTGCAAGTAACATTGCAATTCCAGTAAATATCCCAAAATAAATTGTTGGAATAAAATTTGAGAAAACCAATATTGAAAAACCAAATACTATAGTAATTGAAGTATTTAATATAGCTACACCGACTGTTGAATGACAATAATTAATTGTTTTTTCATAATTTTTAATTTCATTGAATTCCTCTTTAAATCTGTAAATATAGTGAATGCTATTATCCACAGCTATACCTATTGTAATAGCAGCAATAGTTATTGTCATCATGTCCAGAGGAATATTAAGCATACCTATAATTCCCAATATAAAAAAAGCTGCAATAAAATTAGGCACTACTCCAATTAGTGAAAGTTTAATATTTCTAAATAAAATAAAAAACATTGCAAAGATACCTATCATCACAAAACCAAGAGTTAATATTTGAGATTTAAATAAACTTTGAAGAAGGTTATTAAACAAAATTAAAACACCAGCAAGCTTGAACTCATCTTTTTTCAATCCAAGCTTATTCTCTAAGTCAAATTTAATTTGATTTATCAAATCATTTCTTCTTAAATTTGGTTTAGAATCTTTTATTCTTAAGTTAATTCTTGCTTCCGAGTCTTTTATTGAAATATATGGATCTACTATCTCTTTTTTTATTGAGTCAGGTACTTTTGAATAAAGTACGCCCATTTCTAGAGTGCCTAGAGGTTTATCGTTGTTTAGTTTTGTTGCAACATTTACAATTGAAGAAAAAGATAATACTTTGCCAACAGCAGGCAAGGTCTCCAAGTATTTATGAACTTTATCAATTTTATCTATTTTATCTTTTGTAAACCAGTATTTCTCATCACTGTCTTCGTCTAAATCACCCCAGTCTTCATCTTCACTGTCAGTATTATTTGTTTCAGTTACCGGAAATTTTATTATTATATTTAATGGAGTTGTTCCTCCCAATTTATCATCAATAAGCTTCATTCCTTTATAAATTTCTGTATTTTTTTTAAAATAATTTATAAAACTATTTTCAACTTCAAGCTTACTTATGCCAAAGATACTTAAAATTATAATAATTAAAGTAATAAAAAAAATTTTATTTTTATTATTTGATGTAAAATCTCCCAAATATGAAGTTATTTTTGATTTTTGATTTTCTTGAATAGAAATTTTATTATCTTCCAAAAAATTTAAAAGTGTTGGAAGCAAGGTAAAAGTTACAATAAATGAAGAGAGAAGACCCAAGGTCATCATCCAACCAAAGTCAATGATTGGTTTTATTTCACTAAATATTAAAGAAAGAAAAGCACAAATTGTAGTTAAAACGGTATAAATTACTGGCCAAACCATTTTTTTGCTAGTCATTAAAATTAATTCACTTTTTTTTAAACTCAGATTATTTTTTTTTAATTGTAAAAATCTGGTACTCATATGAATATTCATTGCCATAGTTAATATTAACATTAGAGCAATAAAGTTTGATGAAATTACAGTTACTTTCCAACCAAGGATTCCTAATAAGCCCGTCATAACTACTACTGATAAAAGACAACTTGAAATTGGAACAACAATCCAAATTATCTTTTTAAACACAAACCACAAAGTTGCGATAATGAATAATAAAACTCCAATACCAAAAACTAGAATATCATTTTTGATAAATGTCATCATGTCATCTGCAATCATCGGTATTCCTCCGAGATGTATTTTTCCTATATTTTTATATCCTTTAATTACTTCTCTGATTTCTAAAATATTTTCATGATTATTCTTTTTTATCTTATCTCTATAAATATTTTTTTCTTTTTTATTTTTAAAATTTGGTTCAATTTCTTTTTTTTTAAGATAAACAATTATACCGGTAGTTTTTCCATCTTCACTAATTATAAAATTTCTAAATACTGGACTATTTAATATTTCTTTAAATCCTTCCTCTCTATTTACACCTTCACTTTTAAGAGTACTAAAGTTTTGTAGTTTTTCATTTAATGTTTCATCTTTTGTATTTAATAAAGGAATATCTAATATTGTTATTACATTATGAACCCAATCTAAACTTTGGATTTTATATTTTAAGCTAAGTAAATTATTTACAGAATTGTCCGAGGTAATATCTTCAATTGGAGTATAAGTAAGTACTAAAAATTCTTTTGAACCATATCTTTGATTTACTTCATTTAAATATTTTAAATCTGGATCTCCATCTATTAGTAGAGTTTCTGATGATGCATCTAGCCGAAAATCTTTTGAGTTGTATCCAAATATAAGAAGACAACAGATTAATACAAAAAATATAAAATTAGGTTTTTCAATTATAATTTTTTTATAAATTTCAGCTAACATCGTTTATTAGCTTATATAATTATAATTATGAATTTTGAAGATCTTTAAATTTAGTAAACATGGCTTCAAATTCTAGCGTTATATTACCTGTAGGACCATGTCTCTGTTTGCCGATTATTATTTCCGCTAAATGTGATACTTCATTCATTTTAGCTTGCCATTCAGCGTGTTGGACAGTTGCAGCCTGTGGTTCTTTTCCTTGTAAATAATATGCCTCTCTGTAGACAAACATAACAACATCTGCATCTTGTTCTATTGAGCCAGATTCTCTTAAATCAGAAAGAAGAGGTTTTTTATCATCTCTTGATTCTACTGCTCTTGATAGCTGAGATAGAGCCAGAACTGGCACACTTAATTCTTTTGCAATAGCTTTTAATCCTTGAGTAATTTCAGAAATTTCCTGCACTCTTCCGTCTCTTGCAGAATTAGCTCTCATTAACTGAATATAATCAACAACAACTAAATCTAGACCAAAAAGTCTTTTTATTCTTCGAGCCCTATTGCTTAGAGCAGCTATTGATATAGCGGGTGTCTCGTCAATGTACAAAGGTAGCTCAGAAATATTTTTTGATGTTTCAATAAATTTATCAAATTGTTCTTCTGAAATTTTACCCCTTCTTATGTCATTAGATTTTATTCTAGATTGTTCAGCAATAATCCTTGTAGACAACTGTTCAGATGACATTTCTAAAGAAAAAAATGCGACACAAGATTTTTTTTCTTGTTCTTGTATTTTTTTAGCAGCATTGAAAGCTATATTCGTGGCTAATGCAGTTTTTCCCATTGAAGGTCTTCCAGCAATTATTAATAAATCAGATTTATGAAGACCGCCGAGTCTACCATCTAAATCTGTTAGTCCAGTTGGAACTCCTACTATCCCTTCTTCATTTTTATATGCGTTAGAAGCCATCTCAATAGTTTGCTTCATTGCTTCATCGAATTTAATTAAGGAAGAATTAAAATTACCTTTTTCAGCCAAATCGAATAAATTTTTTTCGGTATCTTCAATTATAGTTTTACCATCTTTATCTAAATCATTTGATTTCGCTGTGTAAGATAAATTTTCTGAAATTTTTATTAATTCTCTTTTAACAAAAAGATCATATATTAGTTTAGAGTATTCTATAGCCTGCCTAGATGATGATGAAAACTTTGTTATTTTAATTAAATAGTCAGGAATGTTTAAATCATCTTTTTCATTTTCAAAAAAATTTTTTAATGTAATAGGGTTTGCCAACATTCCCCCAAATATAAGTTTTTCCATAGCTGAATAAATTTTTTGATGCATAGGATCAAAAAAATTTTTACTATTTATAATAGGCGATACATCATCAAAAATTTCATTTGACACTAATATAGAACCTAATACTGCTTGCTCAGCTTCTATATTATTTGGAAGTTGTTCATAAGTTGATTTAACTAAATTTAGTTTTTCCATTAATTATAGATAATTCAGTTTGAGAGACTTAACAATAAATATTCAGTATGGGGAAAAAATTGTATAACTATTTTACAAGCTCTTCAGGTGACACTTTAATTTTAATAAAAGACTCTATCTCTGAGTGTAAATTTAACACAACCTTAAATTCACCAAGAGATTTAATTTCTGTAACAGGTTGAATTAAAGAAGAGCTTAATTCTATGTTTTCTTTTTCTTTTATTAATTTTGAAATTTCTGTAGGTTTTACCGATCCATATAATTCTTTATTTTCAGTTACAAGTTTTTTTATTTCTAAAGTTTTGTTTTTTAGTTTTTCTGCAATTTCTTTAGCGACTCTTTTCTTTTCCTGATCTTTTTTATTTAAATCTGTTTTAATTTTTTCTACTTCTTTAATGTTTTTTTCTGATGCAAACAAAGCTTTCTTTTGAGCTATAAGAAAGTTTCTAGCGTAACCTCTTTTTACATTAATAACTTCACCAATTGATCCAAGTTTTCTTAAATTTTCTAATAATACAATTTTCATATCTTTGTTATATTAACGCTAAATTTCTAGCTCTTTTTATTGATAAAGATAACTCTCTTTGTTTCTTCAAACTTACCGAAGTAATTCTAGAAGGCAATATCTTGCCATTTTCAGATGTGTATTTTTTTAAAAGTTTTATGTTTTTATAGTCTATCTTCGGAGCACCTTTTCCTGATAAAGGACATTTTTTTTTAAATTTATATTTTTGATTTTGAAATACGCTGAGCTTGGCAAAATTACTTTGGCTTGATTTTTTTTTAAATCTTTTCTTCATGACTTCTATTCCCTAACTTCTCTTTTCTCATTATAATCTTTTGCATCACTACTTTTTTCAAAGTAATTTATATCTAAGTCAATTTTTTTAACTCTAATAGTTAAATATCTTAATAAATTTTTATCTATTTTTTCATTCTTTTCTAATTCTGAAATAGTTTTACTATTTCCTTCCATTTTGAAATGAATGTAATTTCCCTTTTTATTTTTTTTTATCAAATAAGATAAATTCATTAATCCCCATTTTTCGGTTTTTAATAGATTTCCTTCATTATTGTTAATTATTTTTTTATATTTATCTTCAATTTGATTAAGCTGAGCGGGACTAACATCTTGTCTAGCAATTATAGTATGTTCGTAAAAATTCATAGTTTAAAAAAAAACAGGATATACTATTATAAAATTTTAATTACAACTTAAAAATTAATAAAATATTATAATGATTTCAGTAGTTTTCCCAGGACAAGGATCTCAAAAAGTAGGTATGGGCTCTGATTTATACAACCAATTTGAATATGTTAAACAAATATTTAAAAATGCAGATGAAATACTGGGTTATAATATTTCTGATTTAATTTTAAATGGACCGCAAGAAAAATTAAATCAAACAACATTTACTCAACCAGCTATATACTTAATTGGGCATGCAATCAGTGAAATCTTAAAAAAAGAAACAAACTTTTTTAAAAATAAATTTTGTTATTTAGCTGGTCATTCATTGGGTGAATATACAGCCCTAACTACAGCTGAAACAATTACATTAGAACAAGGACTATTATTATTAAAAAGCAGAGGAGAAGCCATGCAATCAGCTGTCCCTCTAGGAGAAGGCGGAATGATGGCTGTTTTAGGCGTTGAAACTGAAGAAATAAAAAAATTAATTAATGATAACTTTAAAAACATCGAATGCTTTCTTGCTAATGATAATTCAAATGGTCAATTAATTTTAAGTGGTAAAATTGATGAATTAGATAAATTTTCTTCATTATTAAAAGAAAAAAAAATAAAAAACATAAAGCTTCCGGTTAGCGCACCTTTTCATTGTGAGTTAATGAGAGAAGCAACTATAAAAATGGAAAAAATAATAAATGATCAAAAATTAAAAGATCCAAAATTTAAAGTAGTCTCAAATGTAACTGCAAAAACATATAATAATACTGATGAAATTAAGCAATTATTAATAAAACAAATCGAAAGTCCAGTAAGATGGAGAGAGAGTATAGAATATATGATTTCCCAAGGAACGAACACATTTGTGGAAATAGGTCCAGGCAAAGTGTTATCTGGTTTAATTAAAAGGATAAATAGGGAAGTAAAAGTATTGAATATTGATAAAGTTGAGGATATTCAAGATATTAATTTATGATTAATTTAAAAAATAAAAACATAATTTTAACAGGTGCAACAGGCGGGATAGGTAATTCTATAGTTGATACTTTGATAAATTTAAAAGCTAAACTTTTAGTTACAGGAACTAACGAAAAAAAATTGGAAGAATTAAAAAATAAACATCAAGATATAGTTGTTATAAAACAAGATATTTCAGCCCATGATGAATTGGAAAAATTTATTGATAAATGCCATACAGAACTGGGAGAAAAAATAGATATTCTCATCAATAATGCTGGTATTACCAAAGATAATTTAGCAATAAGAATGGACAAGAATGAATGGGATAAAGTTATAAGTGTTAATTTAACTTCTACATTTCTTTTATCTAAGTATACAATTAAAAAAATGTTAAAGAAAAAATACGGTAAAATTATTAATATTACATCGGTAGTTGGACATACTGGTAATTTAGGACAAGTAAATTATTCAGCATCAAAAGGTGGAGTTTCATCAATGTCCAAAAGTTTATCATTAGAGTACGCAAAAAAAAATATAACTGTGAATTGTATAGCCCCAGGTTTTATAGAAACAGCTATGACTGAAAAAATAAATGAGGATTATAAGAATCAACTTAAATTAAAAATACCTTTGGATAGATTTGGTACACCTCAAGATATAGCTAATTGTACAGCTTTTTTGTGTTCTGATTTGTCAGACTATATAACTGGTGAAACCATACATGTTAATGGAGGTATGTATTTTAGTTGACAAACTTAAGTAAATAACTATTAACGTAAAAAAAGGAAAATTACCATGGCAGATGATATTTCAAGTAAAGTTAAAAAAATTGTTGCAGATCACCTAGGCATAGATGAAGCCAAGGTTACAGAAGAGTCTAGTTTCATTGATGATTTAGGGGCAGATAGTTTAGATACAGTAGAGTTAGTTATGGCTTTTGAAGAAGAATTTGGTTCAGAAATTTCTGATAGCGAAGCTGAAAAAATCTTAACTGTTGGAGATGCAATTAAGTTTATAGAGAGTAACGCTAATTAGACTTTGATGCTTTCATCTAAAGACGGAAAAATGATAATTTTATCATCACCGTCTGGAGCTGGAAAAACAACTTTAGTTAAAAAAATTTCAAAAGAAAAAAAATTTAAAATTTCAATATCCCACACAACTAGAGAGCCAAGACAAGATGAGATAGATGGCGTTGATTATTTTTTTATATCAATAGATAAATTTAAAAAACTTATAGATGAAAAAGCTTTTTTAGAACATGCAATTGTTTTTAAAAATTTATATGGCTCAACAAAAGAACAAGTTTTTAAAGACTTGCAAAAGGGGTATAATGTACTTTTCGATATTGATTGGCAAGGCTCTCAACAAATAAAAAAAAAAACTACAGATTTTGATCTCATGTCTTTCTTCATCTTACCTCCTTCCAAAGACGTGCTTTATGAAAGGCTAATAACTAGAGGAGAAACAAACAAAGAAACAATCGATATGAGAATGCAACAATTTGATAAAGATGTTCAACATTGGGTGGATTATGATTTTGTAGTTGTTAATGAAGATTTAAATGAATGTTATAAAGAAATAATTGGATATTTAGAAAATACAATTAATTATAACAAAGCAACGATTGAAAAGCATATCAAAAAATTAATTTAAATTAATTTCTTTTTCATATTCTTTAGAAATTTTAAAAAATAGTTCTGGACTAAGATTTTGAGGTCTAGATTTTTCATTTAAATCCAATTTATCAATTATTATTGATGATTTTTTAAATAATATATTTAAAGGTTTTTTTATCATTTTTCTTTTATTTTGAAAAAAAATATCAGTTACTTTTTCCAAATTTTTTGAATTACTAAAATTAAAAAATTTATTTTTTGGTTCAAAATAAACTAGAGAGCTTTTTACTTTTGGTTTTGGATAAAAGTTTTCTGGTTCTATATCCATTATTTTTTTTGTACTCATTTTCCAATTAGTTAAAATTGTTAATCTACCATATTTACTAGAGTTAACATTTGCTACGATCCTATCAGCAACTTCTTTTTGAAACATAAAAATGAATTTTTTGAATAGTAGATTTAAATTACTTAACCCAATCAAATCTATTAATAATTTAGCTGAAATATTATATGGTAGGTTTCCAAACACTATAATTTTATTTTCTGAAAATTTATCCCATTTAATTTTTAGCACATCTTGATTTATTAATTCAATATTGTTGTTAAATTTTTTTTTTAGATTTATGAATAAATTTTTATCTTTTTCTATAGCAATAAATTTTTTTGGATTTTTTTTTAATATCTCTTTAGTTAAATTTCCAGTTCCTGGTCCAATTTCTATTACTACGCTTTCGCTTGAAACATGACCTAGTTCAACAATCTTATTTATAATATTTTTATTTAATAAAAAATTTTGTCCGAGGGATTTTTTTGGAGCAAAACTCATTTGAGGGAGTTAATAAAATTGAATATATTCAGCAAAGAATCAATATTTGATTTATTTTTACCTAGCATTGTTTTGTTGGGACCATGATCTACTGACATTCTTAAAAATGGAAGACCCAGAGTAATATTAGAAGCATTAAATTCAAATATAGTTTTAAATGGAGTAAGCACTTGATCATGATACATTCCTACAATAGCATTATATTTTGTTTTATTTTTTTTGATAAAAAAAGTGTCAGCTGAAAACGGCCCATTTATATTAATTTTACCTTTCTTTAATTTTTTTATTGCAGGTAAAATTATTTTTTTTTCTTCATTTAATTTTGATTTAGTCTCACAGTGTGGATTTAAACCAAGTATTGCAATTTTTGGCTTTAGACTTAGATTTCTTAAATAAAAATTATTAATTGTTATTACATTATTTATAATTAATTTTTTATTAATTTTTTTAGATACTTCATTTAATGGGATATGTGTAGTTAATGGTGAAACAGATAATTTTTTATTAAAAATTAACATCACAGGTTTTTGAGACAATTTTTTTTTTGATTTATCAAATACATATTCTGTTACACCTGGATATTTTTTTTCTAAAAAATGCTTTTTTGAAACTGGTCCATTTATAATTATATCGCTCAACCTTAGGTTAAGAATTTTCAAACCTTCATTGAAACATTTACTTATATAATCTTTAGATTTTTTTGAAATATTTTCAAAAGCTTTTTTAAAATTATATTCAACATTTAAAAGATAAATTTTATTACCAAGTTTATTATAATAAATTTCCTTTTTTTTAACTTCAGTAAATTTTAATTTTTTTTTTAAAATTTTTAATTGTGATAAAATTAATTTTTTTGAACCAATTAATATTATTGGATAATCAATTTTTTTTTTGATAGAAATTTTATTTAATACCTTAGATAATATTTCTACAAAAACACTATTTGGTTCTCCTAGAACAATTAATATAGGTTTTTTAGTTTTCACTAATAAATATCCTTTTTTTTATTTTATTAAAGTAAATATATCCAAGTTTGTTTAACTCTTTTTCACTTTCTAAATTAATTAATTTTTTAAGCTCTTTATCAAAATCAATTTCTTCTTTTATTTTTCTTCTTTCATTAATTTTTATAATCAAAAAACCATTATTAATTTTTATTGGCGAAGTGATTTCTTTTATTTTTTTTATTTCGCTATATACATTCTTAGATATTTGATTTGAATTTACCCATCCAATTTTTCCACCAAATTTCTTTGAATCAGAAATACTAAATATACTTGCGGCGGCTTCAAATCCAGATTTATTAATTTCTTCATATATTTGATTTGCTAATTCATCCAAATTTCTATTATCTAATTGAAAGAAAATTTCGCTTATATTAAGTTCTTCTATTTCATTTTCTCGACTATCTAATTGTCGTTTTAGACTATTAACGTCGATGTTAATTTGTGATTTAAATTTATTAAAAATAAATTCTCTCCATACATTATCTATTAAAATGCTTTTTTCAAAATAATTATATTTCAATCCAACACCGTTTAATTGAGATAATAAATTTTTCATATCTTTAAATTTTGTACTAAGAAGAAAATTTTCTACATATTTTTTTCCCATGTTTTCTTTATTTATATCTATGAACTTAGCTAACTCTATTTCTTTAATTTTTCTATTTTTTATAGATTCATTAGAAATTTCATTTATTTTATCTGTGGATAATTTTTTTAAATTTGGATTTAATAATATTAAAAACTTTTTTTCATTTTCTAGGTCTACATTTGTAATAATTTGGTCATTTATTTTGTATAGTATTTCCAAATTTATTTTTGAAAATACATAAGACTTAGGCGCTAACAAGAATATTAAAATCAATAAAAGATATTTTATTTTCATATTACTTACTGATATTAGGTGTGTTAATTCCCCCAAAAGGAATTAATGAAATTTTAAAGAAAATATTTTGTCCTGAGTTAACACTATCATCTTGGTAGAACTGTTTATTATAAACAACAGATGCTTCCAAACAATCATTATTATATTTGTATATTAAATTGTAATAGTCGGTTAAGTTTTTATCTAAATTTCTACTAGTTTCGAACGCTAAAGAATTTGATTTATTGATTTTTAAATATGTGGAATTTGTTAAATAACTTTCCTCACCTACATATTTGCTTTTTTCCATATACTCAAAATTAAATTTAAATTTATTTGCATTGTAATCTGCAGATATTAAGCTGTAGTTAGTTCCACTTAAGTTTTGTTCTATCGAAAAATTATAATTTAATGAGAGATTTTCAGTTATGTTAATTCCAGAATAACCAATTATATCTGAAGTTTTTTTATTTAATGAAGAACTTAAAGGAAGATCTTCATTCTCTTTAGCTCTAAAGTTAACGGCTAACTTAAGATTTATTTTATCTTTGTCATTAGCATTCTGGTTTTTGTATTCTAACCCTATAGTTGTGGATACACCTTCTTCAACTGATTTATTACTAATTCTATCTAATTTAAATAAATCGTCATATGTAATTAAAGTTTTTTCATTTTTAAAATTTAAGCCAGGATTTGGACTGTATCTAAATGATGCAACAGGTGTGAGAAATTTTTTATTTTCTTCTGTTTTTTTAAATAAAGGATACTTAAAATTATATAAAACTGAACTTAAAAGTGAATAACTTTCATCATCTTTATACGTGTTTGATAAATCTCCATAGGTATTAATATTTCTTAGTAAAAAAATAAAATCAGAGCTAGAGTTTTTAATTAAATTGAAATTATCATTTGATGTAAAAATTAGATCATTAATTACATCAAGTTCATCAATATTGGTATTGTATTTACGATAACTTCCACTAGATTTATAATTCAAAGTATCGAAAACTTTATCATCTAAATATGTTTCTTTATTATATTCATAATTTGGAAAAACAAATTCATATTTATCGTGATCTGATTTAGTTAGATCTTCAAAAATGTCAATAGACGATGAAAAACTAGAACTTTCATCTTCTGTCTCAACAACGAATGATGAATTAAGAGAGCTGTAATTTTTAATCAACGGTGATTGAATCTGGTATTTTTTTAAATAATCTTTGTTAGAAACTGTTTCGATTTTCATTTCATAAAAAGAATCTTCAAAATTACTTAATAGAGTTGCAAAAAAATGAGAATTAGAATTATCTTTTTTATTATAACTAAAATCAGTAATTAATTTTGAGTTTTCAAATTCTTGTCTATATTCAGTTTGAAGAAATAGATTATTATTAGCGTAAACTCTTGGCGATATTGTCATATCTTTATCATTGTCTATAACTAGATAGTAAGGAATTTGAGTTGAAAATCCTAAGTTTTTGGCATTAACAAATTCAGGAAAAAGAAAACCCGATTGTCTTTTAACCGTAGGGTCAGGATGAAAAAAGTATGGAAAATAGGCAACTGGAGCATCATATATTTTCAACCAAGCATTTTTATACTCAATTCTTTTCTTTTCTTTTTTATGCTTAACTTCTTCAGCAGAAATAGACCAAGCTGGACATTTTCCATCTCTATCTTTACAAGTTGTGAAACTGCTTTTTTTCATTACCGTTTCATCTTTACTTGTAAGAATATATCTTCCAGTTAACCTTGGATCGTTTTCTGGATTGTTAAATAAATTTTTATCAAATATTAAATTAAAATCTGAACCAATTATTTCATTTGATTTTAAATCAATATATGCATTTATTAATTTTAATGAATTATTTTGCTCATCAATAAACAGTATATTTTTTGATTTTAATATTTTTTTTTCTAAATCAAATTCAAAACTTGATAATTCAAATTTATTTCCAAATTTATCACTTATAAAAGTTTTTTTGTCACTATAAAAATTTTTATTTTTTTTATTAAATAAAATATCTCTAGTATTGATATAAACTTCATTATTGTAATCTATTTTTGTATCTCCCAAGCTTTTGATAATTTCCTTAGAATTAAAATAAATAATATTATCTGAGTAAATTTTATAGTTATTTAATAAATCACTTAAAATAACATTTTCTTTTACCTCTAAACTCTTGTTATTTTGATCAAATGAAGAATAGTTACCTGTTAATTGAAAAATTGTATTCTCATTCCTCTCATCAAGTAAATTTATTAATGTGTTTTTGTAAGTTGATATTATATTTTTTTTTCTATCAAAAATAGCCTTATTGCTTTTGCCTTTGTAATTTCTATTTTTATCAATAAAATTTACATTTCCATTAATTTCTACAATTTGATTTACTTTATTATATACTGCCTCATTTCCACTAATTTTAATGTTATTATGATCAGTTATATTTACATCTCCAACAGCTTTAATTAGATTACCTTTTTCTTTAATATCCACTTCATTTGCATCAATTGAAATATCTTCCGCTAATATTTGATTAAAATTAATTAAAAAAATAAAAAAAAATTTTAAAATTAATGATATATTAAACTTATTTTTCATTTATGTTTACAACTCCAACCAAGCAACTTAAAAACACAATTAAATTCGGCAACCATATTGCTAAAATTACTGGTATTTTGTTATTAGATCCAAGCAAACCAAAAAAATAATATACATAATATATAATCACAGATAATAAAATACCAACAATGATCATTTTAGTTTTAGATTTTTTAAATTTAATATTTAACATTAATATAGATGATAGAAGAGAAAAAATTACTAAACTTACAGGTAAAGAAATAATTTTATTTAGGTATATATCTATATCTAAAACATTTAAACCAACACTTTGAAAATCTTTTTTTTGTTTTAATAATTCAAAAATATTTAAAGATTCCAAATTAGAAAAAAGAGAATTTATTTTAATATAATCAAAATTAGTTTGGAAACTTAGGTTTTTATGATTTTTTCTTTCACCAAAACTATTAATTGAAATAGCCTCTTCAATTTTCCAAGCAAAATCAGAAATATTAGCCTCTTTCGTTATAATACTTCTTTCACTTCTAAACTCTTCATCAAAAATTGTAATTACTACATTTTTTAGTATATTTTTATCTATTTTTTCTGAATGTATAATCAAAAATTTCTCATCCATTTTATCTTTAATCCATAATCCGTTTTCAGTAATTACAGCTAGATACTTATTGTCTTGAGTATATTTATTTTTAAACTCAAGGTAATTATTTTTCATATTTGATGAAATAAAATGAAATAGAGATATTATTAATATACCAATTATAAATACTAAGAAACACACATGTAATATAATTTTTAAATTGTTAATTCCATTGTTTTTAAAAATTAGTATTTCTTCATTAGTTTGGAATTTTATAAAAAAAAATTGAGTAGTAATTAAAATTATAAACGGAAATATTTCAAATAATATTGATGGTAAATTTAATATAGTGAGAAGAATAGGATAACCAATTCCAACAGTTTCAGTTTTACTAAAAAATTTTAATTCTTCTAAAATATTCATAATAAATATTAAAGAAGCAAAAATTACAGTAATTAAAATTAATCTTGAAAAATAAACTTCGTAAATATGTTTAATATAAACTTTATTATACATAATCTAAATACTCTTTTTTCCCAAATTAAATATAAATAGATAACATAAAATAAATATTATAACTGGCAACATGATAGAAATAATATTATTTATAAGTGAAATGCTCAAAAATTCTGAGTTAATTTCTGAAAGCACAATGCATATTAAACCAATAAAAAAAATTAAAGATTTATTAATTATGTACTTTGAATTTTTTTCGTTTATAAAAAATAAAATTGTAGCAATCATACCTAAAATTATAATATAAATTTGCTTAATTGATCTATTAAATATTTCTTTTGCACCCTTCATAGCTGAGTCTTTAGAGCAGTGAAATATTGGTAAACTGTAATTTAGTTTATTACCAAATACAAAATTATTAATACAAGAAATTATAACACTAGAATTTAACTCTTGTAATTTTGGAAAAATAGTTGATTTACTTTTTAAATTTGAAAGGTTAAATGTTGTGTTATTAAATTTAATAACTTTAGTAGTATTGTAATTATTTTTGGTTATATCAAGTATTTGACCATAATTTAAATTTAAATATTTTTCTGATCCTCTTTCTATAATTTTTCCAGACTTGGCTGATATTATTTGTGTATTATTTTCATCGACACTATCTTTTAAGTATATATTTTGCATATTTCCATTTTCATCAACCCTATCTACAAAAATTGTAAAATCTTTTACAGTATCGATGAACTTTTTTTCAGTAATTAGTGAAGAAAATAAATCAATATTAGAACTTCTTATGAAATCTCTTGAATAGTCTTGCAGTTTAGGAACTAAAAAATAAGTTAAAAGTATTTGAATTATGGTAAATAAAATAGAAACTTTAATAATAAAGTTTACCACTCTAATTTTACTTATTCCATTTGTCCAAAAAATTAATATTTCATTATTTAGTTGATATTTTTGAATTATAAAGAATACACTTATAAAATATGAAAAAATAATTACCTTAGAAAAGATTTTTGGAAAATTTAATGATATAAAGGAAAAATATACCGAGAAACCATGGCCATCTTTTGAGATAAAATCAAGGTAATTTACTGATTGAATAATCCATGTAATTAATGACAAACTTATTGAAACAATCAAGAAAAAACCAATTAGGTCGTATAAAAACTTTCTAAAAATTATTTTTTCCATTGAAATTTTCTTTTATGATACATATAAGCTACAACCTATACTATATTTATTATAAATGACTTTAAAAATAAATTATTTAAATCTCAAAAAGAGTTCAATAAAGAACAAAGCTATTTTCGTTCATTTAGATGCCAAAATATCAGGGATAAAAGGAGATTTTGATGAAAAAATCAAAGAAAAAATTCTCAATTTTCTTAAAAAAAATAAAAATACAAAAGAGAATAAAATAATTTCATTAAACCAAGACTTTGATCAAAAATTGATAATCATTTTTATAGCAAAAATAAATGATGAATTAGATTCTGAAAAGTTAGGAGCGAAATTTTTCGATTTTGTAAAAAATAATGATGTTAATGATACTTATATCAAAGCTCCGTTATTAGGTAATTCAAAAAAATATGTAATTAATTTTAATTCATTTATTCATGGTGCGGAGCTTAAATCCTATGAATTTAATTTATATAAAACAAAAAAAAATAAGAAAGTTATTAATTTAAGTGTAGACAAAAAAGATATTATTCAAAAAGAAAAAAAACTAGATGCTATTTTAGAAGGCATAAATTTTACTAGAGATTTAGTTTCAGAACCTGGAAATATTTTACATCCAGATGAATATGTTAAAAGGCTAATTAAATTAAAAAAATTTGGAATAAAAGTTACAGTATACGATAATAAAAAATTAAAAAAATTAGGATGTAACGCTTTGCTTGGTGTTGGCCAAGGAAGTGTAAAAGGATCATACCTTGTAACAATGGAATGGAATGGAACAAAATCTAAATCTAAACCTTTAGCTTTTGTTGGAAAAGGAGTTTGTTTTGATACTGGTGGTTACTCATTAAAACCAGCAAGATTTATGGAAGATATGACTTATGATATGGCAGGCTCAGCTGCCGTAGTAGGATTAATAAAAACTTTAGCTTTAAGAAAAGCAAAAATTAATGCAGTTGGCGCAGTAGGTATTGTTGAGAATATGGTAAGTGGAAATGCTCAAAGACCAGGCGATATTGTAAAATCGTATAGCGGAAAAACTATAGAAGTATTAAATACTGATGCTGAAGGAAGATTGGTATTAGCGGATGCTTTAACTTTCACTGAAAAAAAATTTAAACCTAAGTTCATGGTTGATTTAGCAACTTTAACTGGTGCTATCATTGTTTCTTTGGGTTCAGAGTATGCAGGTCTTTTTTCTAATGATGATAAACTATCAAAACAATTACTTGAAGCTGGTGAAAGAGTTGATGAAAAATTATGGAGAATGCCTCTTCACAAAAACTTTGATAAACTTATGGACTCAAAAAATGCAGATATGCAAAATATAAATTATGTAGGAGGAGCTGGATCAACAACAGCAGCGCAATTTTTACAAAGATTTATTATTAACAAAACTCCATGGGCGCATCTTGATATAGCAGGAATGGCTTTTTCAAAATATGCAGGAGCTTTAAATTCAAGTGGTGCAACAGGTTATGGAGTAAGATTATTAAATAAGTTCGTTGAGGATAATTATGAGTAATACAGAGCAAACACTCTCAATAATAAAACCAGATGCAGTTGAAAGAAATTTACAAGATGAAATTAAGAAAAATTTCGTAGAAAATGGTTTTAACATTAAAGATGAAAAAAAAATTCACATTTCAAAAAATGAGGCAGAAGAATTTTACAAAGTACATCAATCTAAACCGTTTTATCCAGAACTTTGTAGTTATCTATCATCAGGCCCAATAATTGTTATGATACTTGAAAGACAAAATGCTATATTAGAAAATAGAAAATTAATGGGTGCAACCGATCCTGCAAAAGCCGATGAAGGAACTCTTAGAAAAAAATATGGGATTTCTATTGATAAAAACTCAGTTCATGGATCTGACAGTCTTGATAACGCAAAAAAAGAAATAGATTTTTTCTTTAATTCCTAAGAAAAAACTTTTTTTATTGCCTTTGGATATAATTTATTTTCTTCTTTCAATATTTTTTTTGAAAGGCTTTTAGCTGTATCTAATTTTAAAATTTTAACTTTCTTTTGTATAATAATTTTACCAGAATCAATTTTTCCGTTTACAAAGTGAACTGTACAACCAGAAAATTTTTCCTTATTTGCGATTACTCTCATATGAGTGTTTAAACCCTTATAATTTGGCAATAATGATGGATGTATATTGACAATTTTATTTTTAAATTTTTTTATAAAATTTTTACTCAAAATTTTCATAAACCCAGCCAAAAATATAAATTTAATTTTCTTTCTTTTTAAATAATTTAATATTTGTTTTTCTGCTTTTTTTGTATTTTTATAATTTATAATTTTGCAATCAATTTTATTATCTCTAGCAAAGATAACTCCTAATGCATCTCTTCTATTGCTTATTACCAATTTTAAATTAATTTTAGAGTATTTATTTTTTGAATATTTAAAAATTGATTTTAAGTTAGTTCCACGTCCTGAAATAAAAACGGCGCAACTTATCTTTTCATTACCAATTGATTTTACCATTTAGCAAAACTTTAGACTTTCCATTAATTATTTTTCCAATTACATATGGAGAATATTTTTTTGTAAAATTTTTTTTAATTTTTTTAAATTTTTTACTATCTATTATAATAATAAAACCGACTCCACAATTAAATGTTTTTAACATCTCTTGATCAGATATTTTATTATTTTTTAACCAAGTAAAAACTTTTTTTGTTTTGACTTGATCTAGATTAATTTTCGCACACATTCCTTTTGGTATAATTCTAGAAATGTTATCTTTTATACCTCCACCAGTAATATGTGCACATCCATTAATTAATTTTAAATCAATCAATTTGCTGATTTCCTTAACATAAATTTTTGTAGGTTCTAAAAGCCATTTTTTCAGTTGAATATTTTTTTTATAGTTTATTTTATTTTTTTTTAAAACATGTCTTACCAATGAAAATCCATTTGAATGTAGACCAGAGGATGGTATTGCAATTACTAGATTATTTTTTTTTATTTTGTTTTGATTTAAAATTTTATTTTTTTCAACTAATCCAACACAAAAACCAGCAATATCAAACTTTCCTTTTGAATATGTGCCTGGCATCTCAGCAGTTTCTCCTCCCACTAATTCACATTTACTATTTTTACATCCTTTATAAATGCCCTTGAAAATGTTTTTTAATTTATTTTGATTGATTTTATTTATAGAAATATAATCTAAAAATATAAATGGTTTTCCCCCTTGAACTAAAATATCATTTACACTCATCGCCACTAGATCAATTCCAATTGTGTTAAATGTATTTAATTCATTTGCTATCTCGACTTTAGTGCCGACGCCATCGGTGCTTGCAACAATATGAACATTCTTTAAATTTTTTGGTATTTTTGTGACAGATCCAAAATTACCAATATTATTTTGTTTGTTTTTTTTTCTATGTTTTGAAGTTATTTTAGATATAAATTTAACAAATTTGTCAGCAGATCTAATATTAACTCCACTTTTGGCATATGTTAAGTTATTTGACATATATAAGTTATGAAAAATTTATTTAAAATCTTTCTATACAATTTTTTTATATTATTTTTTATTTATTTATCTCTTTTTTCCACAAATGAAGCACACGCAAACACTTACAAAATTGAAAATATTGAGATTTCAGATGAATATAATACAAGTTTTAATAAAGAAGATGTAATAGACAAAGCATTTATAAATGGATTTAAAATTTTAATTAACAAAATTACTTTATCCAAAAATCATAGATTTCTTAGTGAACAAAATCTTAAACTAATAAAAACTTTTGTTGAAAGCTTTTCTGTGGTTAATGAAAAATTTGAAAATAATCAATACTATGGAACTTTTGAAATAAATTTTAATAAAAAAAAAATTCTCTCATTTTTAAGAAATAAAAATGTATTTCACTCAAGAATGTTAGAAAAAGATGTTTTATTTATTCCTGTATTTATTAATTTAGAAGAAGATAGCTTACTACTTTTTGATGAAAACCCATTTTATAAATACTGGAATTATGAAAAGAGG